>JAUSPW010000435.1 GCA_030652635.1 Pseudohongiella sp.
GAAGCCATGGCGCAGGTGCTGATCAATCAATTTCAGATCAAAAAGGGTGACCGTGTTGCTATTTGCTCACGCAACTACCCTGAATGGTGTCTGGCTTTTATGGCCATCACCATGATTGGTGCTGTGGTGGTGCCAATGAACTCATGGTGGCAGAGCAATGAATTGATTTTTGGTTTGAAAGACAGTGGTGCCAAAGTATTGTTTGCCGATCAGGAACGCATCAATACCTTAAAACCGGTGATGAATCAGACCGACGTGCAGATTATTGCCATCAAACCTGATGACACCAGCACCGATTTGCCCGAGTTTTATGCCTTGGTGGAAGAAGGTAAAAAATGTCCTCGCATCAACTTCGACAGCTTGAATGTAGAGCCAGACGACAATGTATCGATCATGTATACATCCGGTTCTACCGGCACACCTAAAGGCGTTTTGTCTACACACCGGAATATTGTTAACGCCATTTACAGCTGGGTTTTTGGCAAAGAAACCATGGATACCTTGCGTCCGGAACTGGTTGAAGCAAATCCCGAATTTGACCCTGCCATTTTGTCAAACGTCCCACTGTTTCACGTCACGGGCTGCCATGCGCAGTTCCTGGTCAGTTTTGTTTACCAGCGCAAATTTGTGATGATGTACAAGTGGAATGCCGAAAAGGCGCTGGAGTTGATCGAAAAGGAAAGACTATCGGTGTTACACGGCGTGCCAACCATGACCTGGGAAGTCATGAACTCGCCCAATTTTGAACAAACCGATCTTCGCAGCCTGCGGATTGTGCAAAGCGGCGGAGCTTCCCGGCCGCCGGGGCATCTGACCATGATGCAGAAAAAATTTGATCCTGTTGTTCAGCCAGGACTTGGTTACGGATTAACCGAAACCAACGCAATTGGCGCCACCATTACCGGCGCGTTTTATCTGTCAAAACCCGAAAGCACTGGACGACCCACACAGCCCGTCACTCAAATTCGGATAGAAGACGAAAACGGCAATGAATTGCCCGCTGGCCAGATCGGTGAAATCTGTATCAAAGGCGCCACTGTCATGAAAGGCTACTGGAATCGACCAGAAGATACGTCTGCTGTGATCAGAGACGGTTGGTTCCACACGGGTGATCTCGGCCTGTTGGATGAACATGGTTTTGTAGTGATTAAAGACCGGGCAAAAGACATTGTTATCCGTGGCGGCGAGAACGTAGCCTGCGCAGAAGTCGAGTATGCTTTGTCTGAGCATCCTGATGTATTTGAAGCCGCTGTTTATGGTCTGCCCGACGAACGTCTTGGGGAAATTGTAGGTGCCACCCTCATGATCAGACCCGGCGCATCGCTTACACCAGAGCAATTACAAACGTTCCTCAAGGCTCACATCGCGCACTACAAGGTCCCCTCTCATATTTATATGCAGACAGAGCAGCTGGAGCGCATCGCCAGCGGCAAAATTGCAAAAAAAGTGCTACGTCAGCAGGCGATGCAACGACTTGGACTCAGCTGAAAAAAAAGCGATTCAAGCTATTGCAATCTGCTCTTTTATACCCATAATTCGCAACGTGAACGCCGGGCCAGAAATAGATCCTTACAGGGCAATATTTCTGGCACAAAACCTGCTTATCACACTCTGTTGTGCAGGAATTTCCGCTCCTGCCGCTAAACAGAGCGTAGGATGGTGGCCCGCCGTGAAAAACACTGCAGGTCATATGCTCACATAAAATCCGCCTGTCGGGCTTTAACAGAGAGTATTCATATGAAAGGGCATCCGTGGGACGAGTTAGCAGATAGTGCAAAAGACTTTTTTGATGCGGGTGGATGTACACCCGATGCAGAGTTTGACGACGAGCCGATAGATAAAAACTCTCAGCGCCGTCGCCTGACAGATTTGCGTCGACGTACAGAAGAGCGACTCGACTGGAAACGAATGTATGGTGATCTTCAGTTTGATGATATGGAAGATGACCTGGTGATGAAAGACAGCGATAACGCCGACTATTTTGACGATCCAACAGACGACGTTATCGACGACTAACCCAACGGTGGCGAGGGCATGACTTCATTGCCCTGTCACCAAGAGCGCTTATGACCTATTGTGTAGCCATCGCAGTCGATGCCGGGCTGGTATTCTGTTCAGATTCCAGGACCAACGCTGGCATCGATCAGGTCAGTACCTACAGCAAAATGCACCGTTTTGGTGTGGATGGCCAACGCCAGTTTGTCATCATGTCTGCCGGAAACCTGGGGACAACCCAAGCCACCATTGCGCGTATCAAGCGCGATATCAAAGAACGCGCCACCGAAAGCCTGCTCACGGTTGCTACCATCAGCGAAGCTGCTGAATACTTAGGCGCCATCAGCCGCGCCGAGCAAGAGAAACACGCAACCCGAGGTGTTGGTTTTGAAGCCAGTTTTATTATTGGCGGCCAGATAGCTGGGAAGAAGCACCGGATCATGATGGTGTACCCGGAAGGCAACCACATCACCAGTTCGCACGACACGCCTTACCTGCAAATTGGCGAAAGCAAGTATGGCAAGCCCATCCTTGACCGAATTTTGACCCGTGATCTGAATCTGGACACCTGCGCTCTGTGCGCCCTGGTCTCCATGGACTCCACCATGCGCAGTAATCTTAGCGTGGGACCGCCCATCGAGATTCTGGTGTACCGCACCGATACGCTTGCTTTGGACACTCCGCTGCGATTTGAAGAAGGCAGTGAGTTCCTGCGCGAAGTCAAACGCAGCTGGGATCAACGTCTGAAAGAAGCCTTCCGGCAGATGCCACCGTTTGCCTGGGCGGCCGCCTGGGAGAAAAACAGCAACCGCGCAGCAAACAGCAACGACGATCAGGATTGATCGCTGAAAAAGCAGGCGTTAGTTCAGGAGCGTCTCGCCCAGAACTGTTCCGCCAACTCATTCATGGCATGGCTGAGTTTGGCCACGCTCTCTGCACTGACCCGGTTACTTTTACCAGTTGAGACGTTTTTGTACGAACAATCCTGAATACTGGTAATACTTTGATTGATGCTTTCACTCACCATACTCTGCTCTTCCACCGCACCTGCGATTTGCAGATTCATATCGGTAATTTCATTCACACGTTGCCCAATGCCAACCAACGCAATTGACGCCTCACGAGCGTGGTTAACACTGTGCAAGGCCTGGGAGCTGCTTCTCTCCATTACCGACACTGCTGAATTGGCTGATTGTTGCAGTGAACTGATCATTTCCCGAATATCGGTTGTGGACTCGCGGGTACGCGCTGCCAGACTTCTGACCTCATCGGCTACCACCGCAAAACCACGTCCCTGTTCACCGGCACGGGCGGCTTCAATGGCTGCGTTCAGCGCCAGCAAATTAGTCTGCTCTGCGATTCCCCTAATGACGTCCAAAACGCGGGAGATTTCGATGCTGCGGGTTTCCAGTTCGTTAATGACGTCGGTCGCCTGCCGGATTGCGCCTTCAAGTTCCGCCATGGATTCGCTGGTCTGTGCAACAAGACGTTGACCTTCACTGGTTTCTTTATCGGCCTGCTCTGCTGCTGTAGCGGCGCTTTGTGCGCTGCGGGCAACTTCCTGAATGCTCGCAACCATCTGATTGACTGCAGTCGCGATATGTTCGGTGGAGGTTTGTTGCTCACCCGTGAGCTCATTACTGGTGTCGATTTCCTGCAGCAGGTTGCCGGCAAATTGGTTCAGTCGATGAGCACCATCACCAATTCTACCTATCACTGAACCTGTCTCAGCCTGGCACATCTTCAAAGCGAATTCGATGCGACCAATCTCGTCACGGCGCCCCGTATACAACACCTGACTTAAGGGATTATCAGCGATCCCTGTCGCCACCTGCGCCAATTTTTGCAAGGGCATCAGCATGATGTACAAGGCCACAGAACTTGAAGCGCAGACCAGCAGAAACAATGTAAACGCCAGAGCAGCGCTTATCGCGTTAAACATAGACAACATGACCAAAGGCACCACAATACAAGCGCATACTGCCAAGGTTAATTTCTGCACCATGCTGAGTGAGAATTTCTTTAACTCCGACAGCTTTGAACGACTGATTTTTTTGTATAGCTGCTCTGCCTTCAACACCATGGCTGGTTCGGCGCGGGTGCGTACAGACTGGTACTCAACAATCTCGCCGTTTTTACGTATTGGAGTAACGTAGGCACTGACCCAATAGTGATCGCCGTTTTTGCAACGATTTTTCACCAAGCCCATCCAGGAATTGCCACGTTTCAAAGTCGACCACATGTGCTCAAACGCCAATGGCGGCATATCAGGGTGTCGGACAATATTGTGAGGCTGGCCAATTAATTCAGATTCAGTAAAACCACTGATCTGAATAAAGTCCGAATTGACGTAGGTAATATGG
>JAUSPW010000439.1 GCA_030652635.1 Pseudohongiella sp.
CGCTCAGTCCCCAACTGGTGCTGGCGGAATTGGGGTCGGAGCGCTGGCGCCCTCCGACCCCGTTGACTCCCGCATTGCCTCACTCGCTCAGGCGATCGCCATCTGCGACGTGTGATTACTGGGGTCGGGGTTACTGGGGGCGGTGGAAACGGCCCATATACACGGATTTGGCCAGCACATGGCCTTCCATCGCGGCCATGACCGCATCACGGGTCGCAATCGGATCATCGCTAGCCGTCACATAGATGGACGTGGCCAGTGCATAGACCTCGAACAGGTAATGGTGTCTGGGGCGTGTTGCGGGTGCGCCTGGGCCACGATAGACACGGCCGGTGGCACTGATTTGTGACGCGCCGTTGGGCAGTTGATCGCCCGCTGGCTGGCCTTCGGCCAGTCCGGTTGCGTCGCCAGGGATGTTCCAGACCACCCAGTGAACCTGAGTTTTGGTACCGCGATTCGGCGCAAAATCCAGATCAACCATGTTCACCACAAAACTTTGTGTGCCATCCGGGACGTTGACCCAACTCAGTTCCGGTGAGGTGCCGCCACCGGGAGCCGCACCTTCAGCCGCCTGTGTAAAGCGCACGGGGATATCGGCGCCGTCTTCAAAACCATCAACCTCCAGTATGAAGTTGGCGGGTGCTTGTGCCAGGGCTGCACTGCCCATTGCGCTCATGGCTAACACTGCAAAAGCCTTTTTAATAACATTCATGCTTTACTCCTGTTGTTGTTAATTGTCTGATTCATTTGGGCATCATGGCGTTGCGGTAAGTCGACAGATCAAAATAATCGCGCCATTCCCTGATTTTTCCGGCGTCCATGTCAAACACACCTGTACAGGGCAGATCAACATTGCCTTGCAGGGTTTTGGTTTTATCGAGTCGCTCAACCATGACCGTGGTGCCAACCTCGGCGATATTGATAATCAGCCAGTCAGTTTCGGTCCATTGCTGGATAAAACTCTCGATAAACAGCTTGATGTTTTCCCGGCCAGTCACCGGGCGCGCAGGCATATTGTGATAGATGCCATCCTCCGCAAAATACCCGGCCAGCTCGTTTGCGTCCAGTCGCGTCCATGCCTGCATAAACGACGTAATGATTTCGATATTGTTATGGTCCATACAAACAACCCTTCTTATTATTTTTTAATACGAGGTTGATCATAAACAAACCTGGGTTGCCAAGGAAGCACTTGCGATTCAGTTGCTCGAAAACAAACAGTTACGAATGTATAATCCGGCAGCATTGATGTTGGTGAGTCAGGATTAGTTCAGCCTTAAGAGGAAAATTATGGTTCGGCGAACAAAAGAAGAGGCCGCAAGGACACGCAGTCGCATTATGGACGCTGCGGTTGATGTGTTTTTCGACAGGGGTGTGGCCAATGCCACTCTGAACGAAATTGCCAGTCAGGCCAATGTTACCCGCGGGGCAATCTATTGGCACTTCAAAAACAAGCTGGATGTCTTTGATGCATTGAACGACCGTTTGCAGCTGAACTTTGCCGACACCATTCTGGCGGACTTGCGTAATGACCATCCACATCCGCTGCTGCAACTGGAACGAATGTGTGCAGATTTGCTGATCGATCTGGAAAACAACCTGGACAAGTTCAAAGTGTTGAGTATTTTGTTCCTGAAAAGTGATTACACCGGCGAGATGGAGCCCTATCTGGACTTACAAAACGCTCGCAAAAAACAAAGTATTGAGTTGTTCTCGGAATACTTTGCGCGTGCGAAAAAACACAAACACTTGCTGTCCGATGTGGATACCCGAGTGTTAAGCATGGCCTTACTGTCCTATATCACGGGTATCGTCGTCGATTATCTGCGTGATCCCGGCAGTCTGGTGATGCGGGAGCACGCACCTAAATTTATGCGATTGTTTTTCCGCAATCTGGGGTAAGGCTGGTTACTGATTGCAGTTCAAAACCTTCATCCAGCCACCCGCATACCCCACCGACCATTTTTTTAACCGGCCGGCCCAGTCGTGCCAGACGAATGGCGGCCTTTTCGGTGGCATTGCAGTGTGGGCCGGCGCAGTACACAACAAACAAGGTATCGGCGGGCCACGTGGACAGGGTGTTTTCATTAATGCGCGCATGCGGCAGATTCACTGAACCTTTGATATGGCCTTGCTGCCAGTTACTTTCACCTCGTACATCCAGCAAGACAAAGTCCGCGCGCTGATTGCTCAGCGCATGATGGACATCCCAGCAGTCGGTTTCAAACGCCAATAACGATTCAAAATGGGCTAGCGCCAGGTCACTGGGCGCGGCGGCAGGGCGGGATACGGCAGATGTCATCACAATCTCCTTTTGTTTTATGGGGAAAAAATTTGTGGCCCGGTGCGTTGAACCACAGGCACAGTATCAGGGCGCTTCGGGTAACATCGTTATTGGCCAGATTGCCATCTTTCGCTAAGATCAAGCCAATCATTCGAGGAGTTCACGTGACCATTAACGTAGCCGTTCTTACCCGCGATCAGGGTGCACTGTTTGAACTGGGTTGCGCGGTGGAGCTGTTTGGTTTGCCGCGACCTGAATTTGATCCCTGGTATCACTGTGAGGTGGTGTCTTTTACGCCCGGCCCGTTGCAGATGCCGGGTGGACTGACGTTGTTGCCACGGCATGTGAAAAGTCTCGATGCTTACGATATGGTGATTGTGCCCGGTTGGACCTCACAACCCGAGCCTCTGGATCCGCAGTTGCGGGACGCGCTGCTGCGATTTTATTTGGCGGGTAAACGCTTGGTGTCGTTTTGTTCAGGTGCGTTTTTGTTGGCGGAACTGGGCATCCTGGATGGTCGTCAAGCCACCACGCATTGGCGTTATGCCGAGGTGTTCAAACAGCGCTTCCCAGCAGTCCACTACGTGGATAACGTGTTGTATGTTTACGAAGACACGCTTGGTTGTTCAGCGGGCAGCGCCGCGGGAATAGATCTTGGTATTGAAATCATTCGCCGCGATTTTGGTTATGCCATCGCCAATCAGGTGGCCCGGCGGCTGGTGATTTCCGCGCACCGTAAAGGGGGGCAATCGCAGTTTGTGGAGACGCCGGTGTTGGCGCGCGCCAGCCAGTTTTCGCAGGCACTGGACTGGGCAATCAGTCAACTACACGCACACATTGATATCAACGTGTTTGCTGAGCGGGCGCGCATGTCGCGCAGGACCTTTGATCGCAAGTTTCGCAGTACTTTTAATCTGACTGCCAACGAATGGCTGATACACCAGCGATTACAGCTGGCCAAGGGACTGCTGGAGGCAGGGCAGTGCAGTATCGAACAGGTGGCCGGGCAAGCCGGGTTTGGCAATGCCATCAGTATGCGTCACCACTTTCGTCGGGTGTTGGGCGTGTCGCCCAGTCAGTATCAGTTGCAGTTTGCTTCGCAGTCGCCCGCCAAATCCTGAGTTAATACTGAGGGCCGCCCGAGGCAGGCGCACGACGTATACGTCGATCGGGTGTCAGCGCCAATTGAATGGCAAGTGCTGTGCTGCCCTCTGCGTTCACGGTCACGACGTGTTCCTGTGCCAGATCATTAGGTCGGGCACGTGCATGCCAGATTTTGAAGCGAACTTCACCGGCTGGCACATCGGGTACAACCGCTTTACCTGCAGCATCACTCATGGCCATCAGGTGCGATTCACCGACGTAGACATATCCCAGCATCCAGTCGTGGATATTGCAGCCAATCACCGCGACACCGGCCTTGTCGAACAGTACAGGTTCGGCGGTATCGCCCTTATAAAGTGGTAACTCAAAACGTTTGGTATCGGAGTATGAGTAGACATGATGGTGGATGTTATCGCTGTTTGGAAAGGAGACCAGGCTGTTCTTGACCACTTTTAACACCGGACCTACAAACTCTTTGTCGATTTGATCCATCGCGCCAGTGAGCGGCCAGTCCGCTGGCAGGGCGGGCACTGGCGAGATGATTTCGACCACCGCATCAGACACAGGCTGACCCGTTGCGTCGGTCAACATCACCTGAAGTTCCCCTGCCTGAGCCGTGGCAGACCAGATGAGCAGCAGTGCGCCGGTCATTGTTGCTCGCAGGGCAACTACGTTGGTTATCAGCCGGAATGC
>JAUSPW010000440.1 GCA_030652635.1 Pseudohongiella sp.
AAGGTTTCACCTGCTGGCAGGAAGGGCGTCCACAGGCCTGTCCCCTGTCCGCCACCGGCGCTGCGGCGGGCAATTGGCGGGAAGCGGGCGTAGCGTGCTGCCTCGCGCGCCTGAATGGCATCGTTAACCGTCGGCACGATAATGCCGAGCATGCCCATGTCCATTGCTTTCTGCACACTGCCTTCCAGTGCATCGGGTACACGCAGAATTGGCGTGGCGCCGACATTCGGGCAGGCCGCGAACATCTTGGCAACTTCGTCATAACTCAGCGTGCTGTGCTGCATCTCAAACCATGTGTAGTCATAGTCCGGGGCTTCTCTGCAGTAGCGCTCGATATCAAAGGTAGAGATTGAATGGCTGAATATCTGCTCGCCGCGCAGCAGCTTGGCTTTGGCCGTGTTGTACAGCGTGCGATCAGGATTCTGCATGTAGTCCCTGACTGCCCAACCCCAAGGGCGGCCTTCATGAATCGGAACTGGTTGAACCGCGCCGGTTCCCCAGCCGGTGATGTCGATAGTTTCCTGTGCGAGAGCAGCTGGAGCCGCAGTCAGCAACGCCGCAGTCATGCTGACGGTTAAGAGTGCAGAGCCAGACAGTAGCTGGCGGAGTGGTTTGATCATTGATGATTCCCTTTATTGTTGGTCTGACGTGAGATTGCTTGTGCATCGATACCATAGCTCAATTACAAGTTCACTTGCAAAAACACGTGCGCAAATTGCCTAAGAGGGTTGACTCTCCTGTCTTTCGTTACCGAGGGTCAATCGGTTTTTGAGGGAGCATCTTGTTGATCTTGGCTGTTGCTGGAACGATACCTACTGTTTTGCCTTCGGAGATTCCCGATTGCAACGGATAATCTCAAGCGGCTGAAACCATTCGCAAGAATAGATTTGCTCTGACATAATCAGTGCCTCAGATGATTCAAGTATGTCAATAGGTAATCTGTGTTAAACGTCTGCTATGAAAGGAGCAACTGCTTATGATGAATTTGTGTAAGATTAAAAAATTACCGGTAGCGCCCCTTGCGGTGGCGGTGTCGCTGTTCTTTGCAAGTTCTTCTGTATTCGCACAGGACAGCGGTTTTTACGGTGGCCTGAGTATTGGCAAAAGCCTTGGCAATATATCGTCTGGCAATTTGTCAAAAACGCTGCAGCCCAATGGTTTTGCGTTTAATACATTAGATACGTCCGATCGCGATACTGCGTGGAAAGTGCTGGCGGGTTACGACTTCAACCGTTTTTTTGCCACTGAGTTGAGCTACTTCGACTTGGGCAGTTACGATTTCCGGGCGGGTCTCAGTCCGGCGGGTAATCTGAGCGGCAAAGCTGATTTGTCGGGCTTTGGGCTGGATGTGGTGGCCACAGTTCCCTTCACCGCGAATCTGTCTGGTCTGTTAAGAGCTGGCATCGCGCGTAACTCCGTCAAACAGTCGTTTGCGAGCAGCAGCGCCGCCGCCACTGGTTTTGGCAATCGCTCAAGCCGGGATTCCAAAGCCAAGGTCGGCATTGGCCTTGAGTATGAGTATTCGGATGCGTTGGCCTTCCGTGCAGAGTGGGAACAAGCTCGTTTACCTGTTAACCAGATCACCGACTCGAAAGTAAATCTGGCGACGGTGGGTGTGGTTTATCGGTTCGGCCGCACAGCTGCGCCCGCACCTGTTGTTGAGGCATCGGCTCCTGCCCCTGCGCCAGCGCCGGCACCCGCACCCGCACCACAGCCAGTAAGCGTGACACTGGCAGCCAGCGCACTGTTCGATTTTGATGAGGCAGTTCTGACAGCTGCGGGCCGACAGGAGCTTGATGGGCTGGTACGTCAGATCAATGGATTAAGTTATGAAGCCGTTATTGTTATCGGCCACACGGACCGGATTGGTACGCGCGAGTATAACCTCGGGTTGTCCGAGCGTCGGGCTAACGCGGTGCGTGCGCATCTGGTGCAAGGTGGTATTCCAGCCAACAGAATCACTGCCAGCGGTGTTGCCAACGACCAGCCAGTCACCCCTGCCAGCGGATGCCGTGGTTTGGGCAGCAATGCTGCAACCATTGCATGTCTGGCGCCGGATCGTCGGGTGGTGGTTGAGATACACGGTTCACGACAGCCTTGATCAGCCGGCTGTAAGACCGTTTTAGAGAAGATCTGTTTTAGAGAAGATCTGTTTTAGATAAGACGTGCAAAAAAAGGACAGCTGCTCTCAGCTGTCCTTTTTTTCGCCCTTTTTATCGCGATACATGCCAGCGTCGGCGACCCCCAGCAGCATATCCGCATTTTCCCCTTCCACGGGAAACACGGCAGTGCCAATGCTGACTCTGATGTCGATTTCTTCGTCACTTAGTGCCATCTTTCCGTTTAGCTGATGACGGATGCGGTCAACCATTTGTGTTAGCAGCAGGTCAGAGTCAATGCGTCGCGCCAGCACCACAAATTCGTCTCCGCCCAAGCGCCCGGCAAAATCAGACTCGCGGACGGCTTTACGCAAGCGCTCTGCCACTTCTGTCAATACCTTATCGCCTGTGCTGTGACCGAATTTGTCATTGACCAATTTGAACTTGTTGATATCCAGCATGATCACAGCGAATTTTTCGCCGCTGCGTTTTGCCTCGATCAAGGCCTGGTTCAGCATTTCGTCAATCCAGCGCCGGTTAGGAAGCGCCGTGAGCGCATCTTCGCGTGCCAGTGACATGACCTGCTGTCGCGAACGGTAGTAACAAGCAACACTTAAGCCGAATATCCATGCGATATGCAGATTGGCGGCTGCAAACAGAAACCATTGCGTTGATTGCGTTTCAACCCCTTGAGGTGCGAGTTGATTACCGCTGCTTTCCCATACCAAGCGCCAGAGGATAAGGACGCCAATCATAATGCTGGAGACGGCGGCAAGCAGGTTGGCTTGCAGCTCGCCGCGATCGGAGTTCCTGAAAATCAGGACCGCCCCGGCCACCAATTGAAAAGTCAGGGTAAATGCATCGTGCAGCGCGTCTCGAATGGACGGATCTTGTTGGTAAATCCAGGTCAGGAGGGTGAACCCAACAATAAATACCATGAAAAGTTGCTGACGCAGTTTCGATTCATGACCGCGAAAGCGCAGCGCGCCTTCCAGTACCAAAACGTTGGCCGCCATACTGATGCTATTGCTGAGAAATAGCCCCCAGCCGTCATCACCCCCCGCCAAGGCGTGCAACAGAGATGCTAACGCGGAAGCCGTGTTGAGCAGTGTTGCCAGCATCCAGTGCAGGACTCCCGGCATATCCCGGTTAATTCGCCAGATCAGAAACATCACAATGAACGCGGTCAGCGCCAAAGTGATGAACATCACAATCAAAGTGGCAATATCAAGTTGCAAAGGCATGGCGCTGAGTTTCCGTTTCTGGCGTGTTTGTTTTTATAGTACGACCAGCCCGGGACTCAACAGTGAACAGGCTGACACGGTGGCAGCAATGTGCGTGTAGAGCGTGAATCTTGTCAACAAGAATCCGAACCTATATGAGGGCTGGGACGTCTGGCAAACATTGATCAGCGTCAAGTCTTTACGCTATACCCCGCCCCGTGTGACGTTTTGCCGCACGTGTGCCTGCTTAAAGACTACTACACTGATCAGACCAGCAACCACCCTGTCCTGGAGGGAATATGAGTCTAGATCGTCGTTCGTTTATTGTTAGTTCGTTGGGGGTGGCAGCAGCATCCGTCGCCGCCATGCCATTAGTCGCTAACGCGCAGAACAGTACCGATACTCTGGTGCTGCCTGCAACACTTGAATCCCGCTGCGCCACCTGCGCGTATTGGGGTGGTCAACGGTCGGTAAATCGAGAAAAGACACAAGTGTCAGTGCGCAGTTTTGGTGCCTGCAACAACAGCCAGAGCCCAATGTTCGGTCAGACCACCTCTCCGGAGCATGGCCCGATGAATGTCTGGTTAAAGTGGCCCGCGCTGCAGGCTTGATAGCAGTTTGATTGGAGCTGCCGCAGTGCCGGTAAAACTGACGCTTGTCAGCTGATGCCCGGCACTGCGGTATTTATGGGGTCAGGCAGATGCGCCAGCGCGCAAACCAGCGATTTCTGACGGTGTCGCTTTCAGAGCGTTGGCAATGCGGTCAAAGTAATCCAACTCAAACTCGCGGATGTGGTCATCCGCACGCAGCACGCGCACCAGGCTTTGCAGGATCAAAATTCTGTCTTCATCCCCTAGTTTACGTGTGGCTTTTTTGAGGTATCGGTCAATCGATTGTCGCTCAAACATCTCGGATGTTGCGGCCAGCTTGATGTCGGCCTCACTGACCGTTTCACCCAGCACATCTGCAAGTATCGCTTGCACCGTCGCAACTTCCTCAGGTTCAACATTGGTATCCGCGCTTGTGGCGCGCGCCAGCACGAGAATCAACAACTCGCGCATCAATTGTGTTGATGCGCCGTTGTTGTCAGAACTTTGAAACAGGCTGGTAAGTGACGTGAAATTGACCGGGCTCATATACAGTATTATCTCCAAGAGGATAGACAGTCTTTATAGCGCTGAGAGTATCAGGTGAAGAGATTGCGTATCAACCGGGCTTTGGTTTTTGAATCGGAATATTTCAATCAACCAGCACCTTATCAGTTATCTGGTAACGCTTGTGATTTCTTGCCGGTTGTCATGCGCCTGAGGACTAAAACGGTGGGGCCTTCCGTGGCCCCAAAAAGCCTTCTCATCGAGAGATGAGCTACTACTATAGGAGGTGTCCTCTTGTCGGGTTGCAGTCCAACGAGTTGACGCTTTGAAGGGTAGGACACTCAACGATATCTGTCACTGCGACACAGTGACGCAGTGTCTTTGTGTTGCTGGCCCCGGGCCAACCACGGCGTTGGCTCGGTAAACACGGTCTGAATCTTCAAAGGTCAGAATTTCCGGGTGCTCTGAACCCGCACATCATGTAAAATGCCGCTCCATTGAAAGGCAGCCCTTGATTGACGCAAGGGGCCACAGGCTCCAGCGCACTCACGCTCCAGCCCAACCAGCTTCTGACTTACCACTTAGCGGGGAATTGCATGTTTACTACCAGCATGACTATTAAAGACTTTGATCCGGATTTGTTTGAAGCCATTGAGGGCGAGCGTCAGCGTCAGGAAGAGCACATCGAGCTGATCGCCTCTGAAAACTACACCAGCCCACGCGTGATGGAAGCGCAAGGCAGTGTATTGACTAACAAATATGCCGAAGGGTACCCCGGCAAACGTTATTACGGCGGTTGCGAGTTTGTTGATGTGGTTGAGACGCTGGCTATCGAGCGCGCCAAGCAGTTGTTCGGTGCCGATTATGCCAACGTGCAGCCACACTCCGGTTCACAGGCCAATGCTGCGGTGTATTTTGCGTTGCTGAAGCCGGGCGATACTGTGCTCGGCATGAGCCTGGCCCATGGTGGTCACCTGACTCACGGTGCCAGCGTCAGTTTTTCAGGCCGAATTTACAACGCCGTTCAGTACGGCATCAACGACCAGACTGGCGAAATTGACTACGCCGAAGTGGAAGCGCTGGCGCTTGAGCACAAGCCAAAAATGATCGTGGCGGGTTTCTCGGCGTACTCGCGCATCATCGATTGGCAAAAATTCCGCGATATCGCTGATAAAGTCGGTGCCTACTTGCTCGTGGACATGGCGCACGTTGCGGGTCTGGTGGCAGCGGGCGAATACCCAAGTCCGGTGAAGATTGCTGATGTCACTACATCAACCACGCACAAAACCCTGGGTGGTCCACGCGGCGGTATTATTTTGGCCAAGGCCAATCCCGAGCTGGAGAAAAAACTGAATTTTGCGGTATTCCCGGAAAGTCAGGGCGGTCCGTTGATGCACATCATTGCCGCCAAAGCCGTGTGTTTTAAAGAAGCCATGAGTGAAGAGTTCAAAATCTACCAGCAGCAGGTGGTTAAAAATGCCCGCGTGATGGCTGAAGGTTTTATCAAGCGTGGATTTGAAGTGGTGTCTGGTGGTACTGATGATCACCTGTTTCTACTGAGTCTGGTCAAACAGGAAATCACCGGTAAAGATGCCGATGCAGCGCTGGGTCGTGCGTACATTACCGTGAACAAGAATGCGGTGCCTAATGATCCGCGTCCGCCGTTTGTGACCAGTGGCCTGCGTATTGGTTCACCAGCAGTCACGCGTCGTGGTTTTAAAGAAGCCGAAGTTGCACAGCTGACTGAATGGATGTGTGACATTCTGGACGACATCAATAATGAAACTGTTATTGATGCGGTACGTGAAAAAGTCAAAGCGCTGTGTGCGCGCTTTCCCGTGTACAAAAGCGCGTAAGTAAGCGCTTCCGAGACGCCTGACCATGCATTGTCCCTTTTGTGGCGCGCTGGATACCAAGGTGATTGACTCGCGGCTGGTCGCTGAAGGCGACCAGGTGCGACGTCGTCGTGAGTGTATTACCTGTGAGGAGCGCTTCACGACCTACGAGACTGCTGAGCTGGTGATGCCTCGTATTATCAAACAGAACGGCAATCGTGAGCCTTTTGACGAGAGCAAACTGTATTCCGGCCTGAACAAAGCGCTGGAAAAGCGTCCGGTCAGTGTGGAAGCTGTTGAATCAGCCGTTAACCGTATCAAGCATTACATCCGAGCGACTGGCGAGCGCGAAGTGCCCTCCGGTTTGCTGGGTGAAGCGGTCATGCGAGAGCTGCGGCAACTGGACGAAGTGGCGTTTGTGCGCTTTGCCTCGGTGTACCGCAGCTTTAAGGATCTGAATGAGTTCCGGGCTGAAATCGATCGTTTGTCCAATGATGATCACCTGCCTGGGCAACAAACCTCAGATCAGGGCTGATATTGCAGAGAGTCCCTAATAATCCGTCGTGAAACGACAGTGTTGACTGTTACGTTTCCCGGGCCTGCTGGAGTCATGTGTCGGTGATTGCTGAACAAGCTATGCAAAGGGCGCTTGCCCTCGCCCAGTCGGTATTGACTGCCGGCCCTAATCCTCGGGTGGGTTGCGTGATTGTGCGCGACGGAGAGATTGTGGGTGAAGGTTTTCACGCGCGTGCCGGCGATCCGCATGCGGAAGCCAATGCCTTACGGCAGGCGGGAGAGCTTGCCCATGGCGCTACCGTGTATGTGTCGCTGGAACCGTGTTCACATACCGGGCGCACGCCGCCCTGCTCGGATGCCTTGATTCATGCCGGTGTCGCCGAAGTGATTTTTGCCGGTGCTGATCCGAATCCCAAAGTCTCCGGTCGCGGGTTGACGCGTATGCGCGAGGCTGGCATCAAGGTTACAGGGCCGGTATTACCCGAACAAGCCGATGCCATCAATCCCGGTTTTATCAAGCGCATGAAACATGGTTTACCGTGGGTGCGTTGCAAAATGGCGATGAGCTTAGATGGGCGCACTGCGATGGCCAGCGGTGAAAGCAAATGGATTACCGGACCTGCCGCGCGCGCCGACGTGCAACGCCTGCGCGCCACCAGTTGTGCGGTATTGACCGGTGTGAATACCGTGCTGGTCGATAATCCCTCTTTGAATGTCCGTGTAGAAGAATTGACCGATCCGCGCGCTCAGCATCTGGCAGGCAAGCAGCCTTTGCGCGTGGTGCTGGATTCTGCACTGCGTACGCCTATGGATGCGCGACTGTTTGATTCTGAAGGCGATGTGTTGTTGCTGTGTGCCTCAACGGCGCTGGCTGATGATGCGCGTTATGAGCGCGACGGTGTGCTGGTGCGCTCCATGCCCATGACACAAAGCGGGCGAGTTGATCTGCGCGCAACGCTAAGCATGCTGGCGCTGGATTTTGATTGTAATGATGTGTTGATTGAGGCTGGCCCAACACTGGCCGGCGCCATGATTCAGGCGGGGCTGGTTGACGAGTTGGTCATTTATATGGGCGCCAAACTGTTAGGCAATGACGCCATGCCTTTATTCAAGCTGGATGGACTGACAACGATGGCGGATCAGATTGCGCTGAAGATTGTGGACATTGAGCAGCTGGGTGACGATTGCCGCTTGATTGCAGTGCCGTCGCTTGCTTCCAACAACATGACATCGACTCAGAGGAGTTAATCGTTTGTTCACCGGTATTATTGAAGCATTAGGGCAGGTCAGTGAACTCAGTCTGCGCAGCAAAGAATGGCGGCTGCGCGTCAGCTGTCCGGCGCTGGATTTTTCGGATGTGAAGCTGGGTGACAGCATCGCGGTGAACGGTTGCTGTCTGACAGTGACTGATTTTGACCTTCAGGGATTCAGTGCAGATGTCTCCAACGAGACGATCAGTCTGACCACCTTTCGTTTTCTCAAATCAGGTTCCAAAGTCAATCTGGAAAAAGCCCTGACTCCTCGCACACGTTTGGGTGGACATCTGGTCAGCGGTCATGTGGATGGTGTTGGCGAGATCATCAGTCTCAGCGAAGATGGCGGCAGCTGGCGTCTGGACGTGCGTGTGCCCGACGAACTGGCCAAATACATCGCCCAGAAGGGTTCGGTGTGTATCGATGGTACCAGCCTGACGGTCAACGCTGTGTCCGGTGCCGTGTTCGGTGTTAACATCATTCCTCACACGCAAAACGCCACCATTATTCATACCTATCGTGTCGGGCATCAGGTCAATATTGAAGTGGATCTGATCAGTCGTTATCTGGAACGGCTGATTCTCGGAGACAAAGCTGCGCAGCCGTCTGCGGGCGGTGGTCTGACACAAGCGTTTTTGGCCGAGCATGGTTTTAATTAAGTGCAGGGTGCCAATCAAGAACACGGTTCAATTTAACAAACAGCAGGTTAATAAGCATACGCTATGAAACTGAACACAATTGAAGAGCTGATTGATGATATCCGTCAGGGCAAAATGGTTATCCTCATGGATGACGAGGATCGCGAAAATGAAGGCGATCTGATTATTGCTGCCGAACGGGTGAGCGCTGAAGATATCAATTTTATGGCGAAACATGCGCGTGGGCTGGTGTGTCTGACCTTGACCCGTCAGCGTTGTGAGCAGTTGGACCTGGGTTTGATGGTCAGTAAAAACAATACCCCGTACAACACCAATTTTACCGTGTCTATTGAAGCGGCAACCGGTGTGACGACGGGCATCTCCGCCGCAGACCGTGCACGCACCATACAGGTTGCCGTGGCGCGTGATGCCAAGCCCGACGACATTGTGCAGCCTGGTCATATTTTCCCGATCATGGCGCAGCCCGGTGGTGTGTTGCGCCGTGCAGGTCATACCGAAGCCGGTTGTGATCTGGCGCGTCTGGCAGGGTATACGCCGGCAGCAGCGATTGTTGAGATCATGAATGAAGACGGCACCATGGCGCGCCGTCCTGATCTGGAAGTGTTTGCTGAAAAACACGGATTGAAGATCGGCACCATTGTTGATTTGATTCACTACCGGATCGCCAATGAACATACCGTGGTGAAAAAGAGCAGTAATGTGCTGTCCACCGAATACGGCAGCTTTACCCTGCATACCTTTGAAGACACAATTTCCGGCGGAACCCACCTGGCATTTACCATGGGTGATATCAGCAAAGAGCATCCAACGCTGGTGCGTGTGCACATCGCCAGCACGCTGCGCGATATCTGTAATGTGATTGTCCCGGGCGGCACGAGCTGGTCATTCAGCCGGGCGCTGGAGCGTATTGCAGCTGAAGGCAAAGGCGTGGCAGTGCTGCTCAGCGGTGATGACTACGATGAAGACATCAATGAGAGCATCGCCAGTGTGGTGGGGCATCGCAAAATCATCCCGCGTCGCCATCGTCACGCCGGCAGTGATGTGACCATTGGCACCGGGTCTCAAATTCTCAGGGAACTGGGCGTGGGCAAAATGCGCCTGCTCAGTTACCCGGCAAAATTTAATGCCGTCACCGGTTTTGATCTTGAAGTGGTTGAGTTTGTGCAGTTTGACGTTTCAGCGTAAAACAGCGGCGTGACCGGTTGGCCTTCTACAGCTTTGTGTTATTGAATGAGAGGAATACAGCATGAGCGGAATTCGCAGAATTGAAGGGGATTTTCTCCCAGGTAATGGTCGTTTTATCATTGTGGCATCACGGTTCAATTGGTTTATTGTTGAAAAACTGGTGGACGGTGCTGTGGATGCGCTGCGTCGCCATGGCGTCTCTGAAGACAACATTACCATTGTGATGGCACCTGGCGCCTATGAGCTGCCCGTGTTGGCCAAACGCGTGTTAGCCAAACATCCCTGCGATGCGATGATTGCCATTGGTGCGGTGATTCGTGGTGGCACACCGCATTTTGACTATGTGGCTGGCGAGTGTGTGAAAGGCCTGGCGCATGTCAGCCTTGAAACCGGTACGCCGATTGCCTTTGGTGTGTTGACCGTGGATTCCATCGAGCAGGCGATTGAACGCGCTGGCACCAAAGCCGGCAATAAAGGCGCGGAAGCAGCACTGGGTGCACTGGAAATGGTCAGTGTCATCAACAAGCTGGGAGCCTGACAGCGTGATTGATTTAACTAGCGCAAAGTCTATTTCGGAGTCTGCTGAAAAAGGCAGCCGCGAGCTGGATGACGAAGGCAAGAAGAAAAAGCTGAGTGATCGTCAGAAAGCCAGACGTATGCTGTTGCAGGCCCTGTATCAATGGGAAATGGCGCGCGCACCGGTCAATGAAATTCTGGCAGAATTTCTGGTTTATTATCAGGGAAAAATTGATCGCGACTTTTTCAAGGAAGTGTTCCCGCAAGTGGTGGCCAACGTTGCCAGTCTTGACGCCATGATGGCGCCGTGGCTGGACCGGGAAATGTCAGCACTGGATCCGATTGAATTGTCTTTGTTGCGTCTGGGTCTTTACGAGCTGGAACATCGCATTGATGTGCCGTACAAGGTGGTGATCAACGAGGCGGTAGAACTGGCCAAAGTCTTTGGCGCCACAGACAGCCACAAGTACATTAACGGCGTGCTGGATCGTGCGTCAAAAACCTTGCGAGTGTTGGAGCAGCGTGGCTCAGGGCGAGTTTGAACTGATCAGGCGCTACTTTGGTACGCCTGAGCTGAATTTTGCTCACGACGATGTGCTGCTGGGTCCGGGTGATGATGCAGCCATTGTGTCATTGCCTGCCGGTTTTAATCTGGTGATGTCCATCGACACGCTGAACGAGTCCGTTCACTTTCCGGCGCAAGCTGACCCTTTTTTGCTGGCGCAACGTTGCTTGCTGGTGAATCTCAGTGATCTGGCAGCCATGGGTGCGGAGCCTGTCGCGTTTACGTTGGCGATCAGTCTGCCTTCGCCGGATGCACGTTGGCTGGCGGCATTCAGCCAGGGGCTCGCGGCCGTTGCGCAGGCCTATAAATGTCCACTGATCGGAGGGGATACCACACGCGGCCCGTTATCGATCACCATTCAGGTGCACGGCAAAGTGCCCAGCGGTCAAGCCTTGTTACGATCCGGCGCTGCGGACGGTGATGCGGTATATGTCACAGGTGAACTGGGTGATGGTGCCGCTGCGTTGTGGTGGTTATTGGCGGATGGCAGATTGAACAGTGCAGCACTCGATAACACCGCAAGGCAAATGCTTCAGCAGGCGTTTTATCAGCCTGACGCGCGGATCAGTGCCGGTATTGCGTTGCGGGGGCTTGCCTCGGCTGCGCTGGACATTTCTGATGGACTGGCTTCGGATCTTGCTCATGTGCTGGAGGCAAGTGCTGGCAAAAATGCTGACGTATCACAAACCCTCGGTGCCGTGATTGACCCGGACGCCATTCCTTTGTCTGATACCTTTTTAAAATGTGTGCCCAAATCTGAGCAATTGGCGCTGGCCTTAAGTGGCGGCGATGACTATGAGCTGTGCGTGTGTGTCCCGCCTGCGCATGAATCAGCAGCGCTTGCTGCGATGGCGGCACTGGGCATACGCTTTACACACATAGGCCAGATTGACCAGGGCATGGGCATTCGTTTACAAACTTCATCAGGTCAGCAACACCCCTTGTCACTGAAAGGTTACAATCACTTCTCTGTTCAACTGTGAGGTTGTGAATCATGGCGGCAACGCCGGCATCTGTTTGGCGCAATCCAGTACATTTCCTGGCCTTTGGTCTGGGCAGTGGCGCAGCACCGCGCGCCCCCGGCACCTTTGGTACCCTCGCGGCGGCAGGGCTCTATCTGCTGTTACCTGACATGACCCCTTTTGCATACCTTCTGTTTCTGGCGGTGGGATTTGTGCTGGGTGTATGGTTGTGTGGCAAAACTGCTCAAGACATCGGGGTGCATGATCACGGCGGAATTGTCTGGGATGAATTTATTGGTTTCTGGTTGACCATGTTTCTGGCGCCGCCCGGTCTGTTGTGGCTGCTGTGTGGTTTTGTGTTGTTTCGATTGTTTGACATTGTCAAACCCTGGCCGATCCGCTGGTTTGATCGTCATGTTCATGGTGGATTTGGCATCATGATCGACGATGTGCTGGCGGGTGTCATGGCCTGGATTTGTCTGCAGCTGTTGGCTGTCTGGATTTTGTAAGAGGTTTACCACGTGAGTATCAAGTTTGTTGCCAGCGCCACGCTCCCGACCGAGCTGGGCGATTTTTTAATTCATGGTTTTGAAGACACGCTGACCGGCAAGGAGCATGTTGTGCTGAGTATGGGCGATATCAGCACACCCGAGCCAGTCTTGTGCCGTCTGCACTCAGAATGTCTAACGGGCGATGCGCTTTTTAGTATGCGCTGCGATTGTGGACCTCAATTGCAATTTGCCATGCAGAAGGTCAAAGAAGCCGGCCGCGGCATGATTTTGTATTTGCGTCAGGAAGGCCGCGGGATTGGACTGCTGAACAAGATCAAGGCCTATTCCCTGCAGGACAAAGGTGCTGATACCGTTGAGGCCAATGAACAATTGGGTTTTGCCGCCGATGGTCGCGAGTACGACATCTGTAAACCAATTCTGCAGCACTTTGGGGTCACTCAGGTGCGCTTGATGACCAACAACCCGCTAAAGGTGGATGCGCTCAGTGCGCTGGGTATCGAGGTGGTCGATCGTGTGCCAATTGAAGCGGGACTCAATTTGCACAATGAAGATTACCTCGAAGTAAAAGGCCGCAAGATGGGGCATTTATTCAAGCAGTGATCAGCGGCGTGCCCGCGCTATCAGCTCACACATGGTATCCATTCCTTGCAGCGCTCTCAGGCTGTGGCGCTGCACAAGGTCGGGCTCAATCGCATACAAGTGCTGATTGCGCACCGCCGTCATTTCTGGCCATTGCAACCAGTCGTTCAACCAAGCCGGGCTTGTGTGGTCAGAGCCGCTGGCAATAATGACCTCCGGATCACGTAGCAACACATCTTCAAGATTGACCTTTGGTCCCACCGGTAAATCCACAAAGATATTGACGCCCCCGCAGCGTCTGATCATGTCATTGATCAGTTCCGCACCGCCCACGCTGATAATTGGTGAGTGCCATACCTGATAAAACACCCGTACAGGTGTTGTGTCGGCGTGTTGGTTTTCAACAGCGCTCAGTCGGCTTAACAATTGTTGGCTCAAACTGGCAGCCTGCAGGTTTTGTCCGGTCAATTTCCCCAGTCGCAGCAGATGCGCCGAGATGCTGAGCAGGCTGTCGGGTTCCGCTGTGTATACCGCAATGCCAAGCTCTTTGAGGCGTTGAATGGCATTACGAGGATTGCCTGTCAACCAGGCCACTACCAGGTCAGGCTGCAGGGCAATAATCTGCTCCATGTCGAGCATGTCGTACCGGCCTACAATCGGGATGTCCAGTGCAGCCGGCGGGTAGTTGCTGTAGTCCATGACCCCAAAGATGCGATCTCCCGCACCCAAGCTGAACAGTAATTCAGTCATGGATGGGGCCAGGCTGATGATACGTTGCGCAGGTTTGTCGAGGGTTACCACGTATCCGGTGTCATCTTGCACAGACAGGTTTTGAGCAAAGGCAGTGCCAGACCAGACCAGGCCGCTTGTCAACAATAGCAGCAGGTACGCCTTAATAGTCGATACCTTTCTGCACGCGAATGCCGGCATTAAACGCATGTTTAACATCATTGATCTCGCTGACGGTGTCAGCCATGGCAATCAGTTTGTCATTGGCATTACGGCCGGTGACGATCACATGCTGATCGGCCGGTCGATTGCTCAAGGCCTCAAACACCTTGTTATGATCTAGGTAGCCATAGGTGAGCATGTAGGTCAATTCGTCCAGCACCACCACTTTTACATCGGGATTGCTGAGCAGTTGTTCCGCGTGTACCCAGGTTTTTTCCGCGGCCGCAATGTCGCCTTCCCGGTCCTGAGTGTCCCAGGTAAAACCGGTATTCATCACGTAGAACTCTACCAGCGGGTGTTCGGAAAACAATAAGTGTTCGCCACAAACCCATTGGCCTTTGATGAACTGCACCACGCC
>JAUSPW010000447.1 GCA_030652635.1 Pseudohongiella sp.
GTGAAGTAACGATCATCCTTCACGCCTTTGATGTACTGAGTCATCAGACGGAAGTTGTGGTCGCCCTGTGAGTAGTTGGCAGTGAAGTTACCGCGCCACTCGGATACCGCGTTAGCGATGGTTGCGAAGTTCAGGTAGCCCAGGCGATCGTCACCTGGGTTGATGGTATAACCATCCAGAACGGTCGCTGTGAATTTGAACTCGTTGATTTTGGTTGCTGTGGCGCTGAATGTCAGGTCACCTGCAAACGCCGGGAAGCCGTAGCTGGTCTGGATATCAAAACCAGAGGTTGTCTGTCCTGGGCCGTTACCAAAGTCAGTGCGGATAGAAGCGAAGTCAGCCGCTGATGTCACGCCCTGTTGGCACTGACCGTTGAATACAACTCGGCCTGCCAGTGGGTGAGCACAGTTAGCCAGCGCAGTACCATTGGTTGGAATGGTCGCAGAGCCGGTTGGAGAAATGCTGAATACCGCAGAGGCGATCTGGTTGGCAGATGCCAGCAGAGCCAGTTCGTTTTCAGTTTCGATGTTGAAGAAGTCAACAATAAAACGGAAGTTGCTGCCAGCATTGAATCCTTCAGATTGCCAGATGGCACCTGTGCTCCAGACAGTTGCTTCTTCCGGCACGATACCAGCAGCAGTCACAGTCTGTGCACCACGCCAGTTACCGGCCGCGATGGTGTAGCTGTTGGTGCCGTTGGTCACTTCACCGGGGATTACATCTGCGCCTGGCGCCTGGTAGTTGGTACCGTAAGAACCACGGAATGACAGGTTGTCAGTCAATGTGTACTGACCAGATACCTTGTAAACCGTTGAGTCCAGGTCGCCAGAGAATTCTTCGTAACGCACAGCGGCTGACAGGTACAGGGAATCAAATACTGGCAAGCTCAACTCGCCGAATACTGAGGTCTGATCCTGAGTGCTGTAGTCAGGTACGTTAGTACCAAAGAACTGGAACGGGCCGGGGCCGTCAGGCGTACAGCCGTTGTACAGCGGGTCAGTTGGGTCACGTGGCACCTGACCGCCTGATGCAGGCACCTGGCATGGGGTTGAACCATTAAACAGCGGATCGCTGACGATCTCGTTGTTTTCAGTGGTACGTACCTGGCCACCCGCCGCCCAACCTACGTTACCGCCTGGCAGAGCAATTGGCGTTTCGCCGCTGAATACTGCGTCGAATGTCAGGTTCCAGTTAATGTCACGGGCAGCACGCTCGTTAAACAGCCACTCGATCAGCTCGTCCGAATTCTGCGCGCCATTGACGTAGCTGGGGTTAGCCAGGCCGTAAACAGGCTGTGACGCAAAGTTGGATGCAAAGGGGTTGTACCATGAGCAACCGGCAGAGCCAGCCATCGCCGGGTTCTGTGTGCCAAAACGGTTCGGGTTCTGGTCTGGTACGTTACAGTTCGGGCCGCCAAAACCGTTTAATGCTTCCTGAACGCGGTACAGCATCATGTCCGGGCTGTCAGCATACAGGTTGGTACGGTTATAGGTTGCTGCGATGTCGTAGCTGATGCCGTTGTCAAACTCACCCTCAAAACCTGAAGAGATGTGGGCAAACTTGTTACGGATTTTGCTGGGAGTACTGAATTTGCCATTTTCAGCAAACGTATCGAGACCGCCGTGCGCAAACGCGCGGTAAGTCACAGGTGTGAAACCTTGTGTTGCCGCATATGCCGGGTTGCTGGCAAAACCGGTACGCTGCGCAAAGTCAGCTACAAACGGGTTGGACTTTGGTACGTACAGCTGGTAAGTCGCGCCGCCATGGATAGCGGGGCCACGAATCACAGGCTGTGACGGTGAGCCGTATTGGTACGGGGTGTCAACCATGGAGTACGCGGCACGCACGTAGAAATCCATGGTATCGGTCACGGCAGTTTTTACCTGGGTGTACAGACGGTAAATGTCGTTGTCAGACACAACGTTGTAGTAAGGAATGTAGTTATACGCACAGCTGAAGTTGTTAACGTATACGCCACCCACCGCTTCACAGGAGCTCTGTGTAAAGTCGGAAATGATGCCACCGGTTGGTGCGCCCCAGTCGCCGTTGGCTGTGGATGAAGCCGGGTTATAAACCTGTGATGCTGGCAATGCGCCACGTGGCAACCAGCCTGCGAGGTTGGTCAGTGTGGACCAGGGTGCAGGGTTTACGCCGTAAGGCTGGTCAGTGAATGAACGGTCTTTGGCGTCCAGACGTGAACGGTGTTCCCACTGTGCTGCCCAGATGACGTCGGTGTTATCGCTGCCGAACCCGCCGAGGATACCAAAGGTGTAGTCACCGTCAGAACCGTCAATGGCTTTGTAAGAAGATTGAATTTCAACGCCGTCATAGCTGTCGCGGCTGATGAAGTTGACCACACCACCGGTTGCGTCAGCACCGTAAGTTACGGCCGCGCCGTCCTTCAGGATCTCGGTGCGTGACAGGGCGATGGATGGGATCACAGAGGTGTTCTGTGTGACGCGGCGGCCGTTGAACAGGGACAGAGTTTTGTCCGAGCCGATACCGCGCAGGTTGTAGCTGACGCTACCGGTCAGGCCGGCACCGCCGAAATAGTATGACTCACCGGATGTGGCGCCGGAGATGCTCAGGCTTTTTGCAAAGTCCAGAGCGGATGGAGAACCTGACAGTTTCAGGTCTTCCTGTGAATAAACTTCGACTGGCAGTGCTGCGTCAACAGGTGTGCCACGAATCAATGAACCTGTAACAACAACCTCTTCGATTTCAGGCGCTTGTTGAGCGAACACCAGTGTGGGCGCAACCAGTGTTACGCAAGCTATACACCGATACAGTTCTTTCAATTTCATCGGGTGTCCCCCCCTTATTACTTATTGTTACTGCAGTTAAGTTTATCGACTGACTTTTTTCAGAGCATAAAAAAAGCAAAGCCGAACATAACTGGA
>JAUSPW010000457.1 GCA_030652635.1 Pseudohongiella sp.
TGCTATTTGGTCCGGAGGTGCCAAGTTGTGAAGCGGGCTCGCCTGTGAATAGTTCAAATCCGGGGACATTTCCGAATACATCGATGATCTGGCTGCCGTGATTGGGGGGGGCCAGCATGACAACCCGCCCCAGTTCCTCGATGGTGTTGTCTTTAAAGAAGTAGCGCACGAGTATGCCGCCCAGTGAATGTGTCGCAAAGTGTATGCGTTCCGCTTCTTGTTTCAGGCAGTCGGTGATTCCTTCATTGACGGCCAGGTTGGCCAGCTCCTGAATATTGTAGTCACGCGAGTCGTAGTGCACATTGCTGACGGTGTAACCCTCTTCAGTCAATATTCTGGCCATTTTCTGCATAGAAAAGTCGGTGCGACTGAGTCCGTGCAGCAGTACGACACATTCTTTTCCAAGGATAGTGTTTCGTACTGACTCTGCTGACCACGCGTTTGACAGCAAAAAAGGGAAGATCAGGCAGGCTAAAATTGCACGCACAGACTCCCCGTGCCGCATGGGCGCAGTGGAAATGAAACAAATGGCTGCAATAAAGCGATTGATGGTGCTCATTTACTCACATCATCACTGTCGGGTTGATTCAGGTCAAGCTGCTTGCGTTAAGGGAGTGTGACAATCGCCGCCATTCCCGGTGATTTGGCTATGTTGTCGCGAACACTCTGTCACCGGTAGTTTACAAGTGGCAGTGGCAATGGGGTATGCATGAGTAAGTCTCGCAACTAATTGCCAGTGTTACAAATTCATAGGGTTCATGTTACTCTTCGATGGCGGTTCACGTCTAATTGAAGCGACACACTTTGTTGCAAAAATGAGCTGACAATCGTTGTACTAGTTCTGAAAGTTCAGATACGATCCATCGCAATGCTGATAAACAAGTATTTGATGCAGACAGAAGACAGTACAGCGGTAGTTGCTGTCGGGGGTAGTCCCGGATAGACTTTTAGCCGCTTAACCCTGCGGGAGGAATTCCAACATGAAAAAGACCAGTATGACAGCTATGCTCGCTCTGGCGGCTGCAGTTAGTTTTCAGGCTAATGCGGCAACCGGTGTAGACCCACTGACCCAGATCAAACCAGTAGATGCCGAGTGGTTCTACAACGGTGCTGAGCCAGATTTTGTTGTAGAAGTACCTAGCTTTACTGTTCCAGCAACCGGCGTAATCGACTACATCGACTCCGTAATTCCTTTGGAATTCGGTGAAGATCGTTGGGTCAAAGCTGTTCAGTTCATTCCAGGTGACAAGCGAGTTCTGCACCACCTTCTGAGCTACGTAGTTGCTGATGGCCAGAACGCCGCAGACGGCATGATCGACGAGACCGTTAATGACGATCGTCGTGAGTTCCTGGAAGGCTACGCGCCAGGCAAAGAGTACGCAACAGAGTTCCCCGAGAACACTGGTGTGTTTATGCCTGACGGTTCTGCACTGCGTATGAGCATCCACTACACCTCTTTCGGTCAGGAAACTACCGACAGCACTCGTGTAGGCCTGTGGTTTGCAGACAAGGACGCTGAGCCAGAGTACGAGTACCGTACTTACTCAGTTTCTACCCCAATGAACCAGATCAAGATTCCAGCTGGCGCAATGGAGTATGCATCCAACGCAACGCACGTGTTTGAAAATGACATTACCCTGTACGGCTTCCGAGCTCACATGCACTACCGTGGCAAGTCCATGGCGGCACGCGTGATTTACCCGGACAACACTGTTGAAGAAATCATCAACGTAGCTGACTACAACTTCGCATGGCAGCCAACTTACCGTATGGCTGAGCCAATGGTTCTGCCAGCTGGTTCACGCGTTGTTGTTGAAGGTCTGTTTGACAATTCACAGTACAACGTAGGTAACCCGGATCCGAACGTAGACGCCATCGGCGGCCTGCAGAGCTGGGAAGAAATGTTCATCGGTTACTTCTCTTACACTGATAACAAGTAAGTTGTAAGCAAGTGACTGTTTGAGCAGCAAAATCAAGAGGGGCTGCTTCCTGACGGAGCGGCCCCTTTTGTTTGCCGGTTGTAAAAGATGATTTAATTTGATACAGGTATGACACGGTTTTTTTTATGCCTGTTGTCATAAGTTTGCGCCAGATTAATAATTTGTTAAGTCCAGTAGAGTAGACTTGCTTGCGCAATGTCTTGCTGTAAACCACTAACCAAAACAATAATATGTCGCAGAATGTGATGTCCTTCGAGATCACAGTCCTGCAGAATTATCCAGAGAGAGAGAAAGAGGGTTCGTTCATCATGAAAAAAATCAGCTTGCTGGCGATGTTTACCTTAGCCGCTGCATTCAGTGTAAGTGCCCAAGCCGCCGATCGTGTTGGCGATTTTACGCTGATCGATAACACAGGCAAAGCTCACCAGTTGAGCAAGTATGCCTATAACAAGGCTTTGGTTATTGTTTCCCAGGCGACTGGCTGTGAAACCAACCAGGAAAACATTGCTCGATATAAACAACTTCGAACCAACTGGGATCACCGTGGTGTGAGTTTTGTTATGCTGAACTCCGATGCCAGTGATGACCGTACTGGTATCCGCGCTGAAGAAGCCGTCTGGCAATACGATTTCCCGATTCTGGACGACGAAACACAATTGGTGGCAGAGTCACTGGGTGTGACGTATGCCGGTCAAGTAATTGTGGTTGACCCAGTGCGTATGAATATTCTGTACCGTGGTCCGCTGCCTGCTCAGCCTGCCAACGCACCGCTGGGTCAAGTGTTGACTGCGATTGTTGCTGATGGCGCCGACAGCCGTCAGATGGAGACTGTTGCCGTAGAAGCTGAAGTGCCAGCGAGCTGTGCACTGACGTTCCCTGCGCGTGATGCAAACATGGCTGATGTGCCTGACTATGAAACCGTCATTGCCCCGATCCTGATCGAGCGTTGTGTGGGTTGTCACGTTGAAGGTGGTATCGGCCCATTCGCAATGAACAGCCACATGATGATTCAGGGCTGGAGCCCAATGATTCGTGAAGTCATCATGACCGGTCGTATGCCTCCAATGCAAATCGACCCGACTGTGCGTGAGTGGACTAACTCAGGTAACATTCCGATAGAAGAGCGTCAGAAACTCATCCATTGGATCACGGCTGGTTCTCCCCGCAACTGATCCTGGTGCCTGGATGATACGCTTATAAAGCGACATTCAGGCCCACTAGACTGATCAAAAAAAGGCCACCCTTGGTTTCAAAGGTGGCCTTTTTGCATTTAAGTAACAATTTCTTGCGTCAAGTCAATGCTACATTTTGTTGCAAATCTTATAACTGCGCAGTTGTGTTGCCGCCAAGGCTGGTTTACGATCGTCGTTAATGCAAGATGAGTGGTGTGCAGAATACAAACCGCAAGCTGATTTCGCGGCAAGTATCTTGCTCGAATCGCTTATTCCCGTAAGAGGAGCATTAATAATGAAAAGAACAAGTTTGACTGCTGCACTTGCTTTGGTTGCAGCCTGGGGTGTTCAGGCCCAGGCAGGGGTAGATCCGCTTACGCAGATTCAACCACCACAAAGCGAGTGGACTTACAACGGCTCGGCGCCTGATCATATCGTAGAAGTGCCTGCATTTACTGTCCCTGCCACTGGCGTCATCGACTACATCAACTCTGTCATTCCGTTGGAATTCGAAGAAGAGAGATGGGTTAAGGCCGTTCAGTTTATCCCGGGTGACAAGCGCGTATTGCACCATTTGTTGTCCTATGTTGTAGCTGATGACGGCGGCAACGAAGGCACCATCAATGAAGAAGATAACGACCCACGACGTGAATTCCTCGAAGGCTATGCGCCGGGTAAGGAGTATGCAACAGAGTTCCCGGTAAACACGGGTATTAAAGTGCCAACAGGCTCTGCATTGCGTATGAGTATTCACTACACCTCTTTTGGGCAGGAAACCATGGACAACACCCGTGTTGGCCTGTGGTTCCATGATCCGGAAGCTGCTCCTGAGTTGGAGTACCACACATACTCAGTCTCTGCTAATGGTGCTGGCAACTTGCAGATACCTGCAGGTGCGATGAACCATGAAATGGCAGCAACCCATGTGTTTGATGATGCCATTGTGCTTCACGGTTTCCGTGCGCATATGCACTATCGTGGCAAGTCCATGAGTGCCCGTGTGATATACCCGGATAACTCAGTTGAGGACATCATCAACGTGGCAGACTACAACTTTGCCTGGCAGCCAACGTACCGTATGGCTGAGCCAATGACTCTGCCGGCCGGTTCACGGGTTGTTGTAGAAGGCTTGTTTGATAACTCACAGTACAATCCCGGCAACCCTGATCCAACAGTCATGGCTGTTGGTGGACCACAGAGCTGGGAAGAAATGTTTATCGGTTACTTCTCGTACACCAAAGTTCCTGAATAAACGTCTATTACTGAATGCTCAGTCGTAACTGGGTGTTCGGTGGCTAAAAACTAAAAAACCGCCCCTGAAAAGGCGGTTTTTTCTATTTAAACAGCTCTGAAATTGAGTTAAGTCAAATTAATGATTTTCGGATGGAGTGACACTGTCGTCACGGGCAATTCTCCCGACTATCAAGTGACAGACAATAGGAGCTGACTAAATGAAAAAAACCTTATTAACGGCAGCGGTGTTTATGGCCTCCGGTTGGGCTGTTAGTGCAAGTGCTGGAGTAGATCCGCTGACGCAGATTCAGCCGCCAACCAGCGAGTGGACATACGACGGTTCGGCGCCGGATTACATTGTTGAAGTGCCCTCGTTCACCGTGCCGGCAACAGGCGTAATTGACTATATTGATTCGGTTGTACCGCTCGAGTTTGGCGAAGAGAAGTGGGTAAAGGCTGTGCAGTTTATCCCTGGCGACAAGCGTGTGCTTCACCATTTGTTGTCTTACGTGGTTGCTGAAGATGCCAATCATGAAGGTATGCTCAACGAAGAAGACAATGATCCACGTCGTGAATTTCTCGAAGGTTATGCACCCGGCAAAGAGTATGCAACCGAGTTTCCTGCCAATACGGGCATCAAGGTTCCCGAGGGTTCCGCTCTGCGTATGAGCGTCCATTACACTTCTTTTGGTCAGGAAGCGACTGACAGCACCCGAGTGGGACTGTGGTTCTACGACAAACAGGACGAACCTGAACTGGAATACCATACCTATTCAGTGGCAGCAAATGGCCCACAGAATCTGCAGATTCCGCCAGGCGCCATGAACCATGAAATGGCAGCGACCCATACCTTTGACCAAGACATCGTGTTTCACGGCTTCCGTTCACATATGCACTACC
>JAUSPW010000474.1 GCA_030652635.1 Pseudohongiella sp.
GCAGTTGCTGGCCGGGCGCAATTTTTCGCCAGAATTCCCTGCGGATTTTATGCCAAACGGCCAACTCGACATGGAACAAACTTATGGTGCGCTGATCACGTCGGCCGCAGTCAGGCGCTTTGGCATGGGAAGTAACGAAGAGGCTATTGGTCAAATCCTGATTGTAGGCACCACGTTAAAATACAGAATTGTAGGGGTGGTCAAAGACTTCCGATTGTCAGGAGGCCTGGAGGACACCTTGCGATCTACCTCGGTTCTGCGGGCCACCCTTCAACCTATGGGCACACTGCTTGTGCGGATCGACCCGGCTCAACGTGACAGCGCCTTGCAGCACATCGACAGTGTCTGGGCCACCCACCGCCCGGATACCCCGATCGACCGTGAGTTTTATGAACAATCGTTTAACCAGCAAATCTATGAGGAAACCAACGGCATCAACCGTGCCGCCCAATTTGCAGCGCTCATCACCATGGTCATTGCAGCATTGGGGTTGTATGCCCTCGCTTACTACTCCACAGAACGTCGTACCAAAGAGATTGGTGTGCGTAAAGTACTGGGCGCGACGGCGCAGTCGATTGTACAGCTGCTGAGCCTGGACTTTATCAAGCCGGTGATTGTCGCCTGTGTCATCGCCAGCGTGCTGGCGTATTTTGTCACGTCATTTTACTTCAATCAGTTTTCGGCACAGGCGAGTTTGTCTCCATTGATTTACTTGCTGGTCATCGTCGGCATGATTCTGTTATCCCTGCTGACAGTAGCCGCACAGTGCATCAAGACCGCAAAATCCGACCCGGTCAAATCGCTACGGTCGGAATAATGGAATGGGGTCGTAGGGATCAAAATTTGATCCCTCCGACCCCACGGGTGCTCAGTATGTATTACAACTATCTGATCGTCGCTTTCCGGAACCTGCGTAAACAGCCGGGTTTTACTGCCATCAAAGTGCTCAGTCTCAGCCTGGGTCTGGTGTGCAGTATTCTTGTGTTGATGCATATGCAGTACACACGTAGTTACGATAGGCATTTTGAGAATTGGCCGAATATTTACCGGTTGGTGACCAGCCTGACATCCACGGCAGGACAGCGCATTGATGCCAGCATAATTGCGGAGGGAGTATACAACCCGTTGCGGCAGGACTACGGGCAAATTCAGCTAGGCGCCAAGATCAGTCCGGGCACTGGGCTGTTCCTCTACAATGATCTGGCAGCGATGAATGATTATCACTGGGTAGATCCGGATTTTCTGAAGATTTTCTCTTTCGATTTTATTCAGGGCAACCCTGACGATGCACTGACTGAACCCAATACCATCGTTTTGACCCAAAGCACTGCGGCCAAATTCTTTGGGCAACAAGACCCCATGGGCAAAACGCTAACCTTTGATCATCTGGTTGATTTGCGAGTCACGGGCGTAGTCAGGGACTTGCCTGCCAATACACATTTGGACATCGAAGCAATGATTGGTTCACCTACCGGTCGCCAGATTGCTGGAGAGAGTTTTATGAACAGGCCGGTATGGGCGGGATTCTCCGGTACCATGGCCTATCTGGTTATACCTGACCCCGCATCAGTCTCTGCGATGCAAGCGGATTTCGCCAATTTTATAGCTCGTAACGTTCCAGATGCTCAGCGAAGTTTTGTACAACGCATGGACATATCATTAGGCCTGGAGCCGCTGGCAGATATCTACTTGTCACCTCGACAAGGGTACGCTCCTGCAGATTACAGCCGTAGACTGATGTTGGGTGGATTGTTTGTGTTTGCCGCTCTCATTCTGATTAGTTCTTGTATCAATTTTTCCAATCTGTCTTTGGCTCAGATGCAGCAACGCAACAAAGAGACCGGTGTACGTAAAACCTTGGGAGCGACACGCACTGATCTGCTGACTCAGTTTCTCATGGAGTCCATGTTATTGACCTCGCTGGCTCTGCTCATTGCGCTGCCGGTAATTTTTTTGGCCATCGGGCCCTACAATGCATTGACGGGGTCTGCATTCAGCTTTTCCAGTGCTTTTGCGACATCGCAAGTATTTATCCTGATATTGTTTGTGCTTGTAACCGGTTTTCTATCCGGACTGATACCCGCCCTGAGAATTTCCCAATTCTCGCCGGCTGCAGCAATCGGTAGTAAACGCGATGGAGGGAAGTCCGGACGCCTGATGCGCTCAGCACTGACAGTCGTGCAGTTTACATTTGCTGTGGTGTTGGTCATTTTGGCTATTGGCATAAGCCTTCAGGTTCGCCACCTGAATCAGATTGACATTGGATTCAACCGTAGCAATCTGGTGGTGCTGGACACCCTGTATAGTCCGCTAAACCCTGATCAGTTCAATTATGATGCGCTGGTCAATGAACTGCGTCAGCATCCTGCCATTCTGACCGTTGGTAAATCACAACAGTCTCCTCCATTTAATGGGGGTTTTAATCCCTGGCGTCGTGTCAACCAGCAGGCGGATGAAGCACAAGCGGTCAGCCACCTTGTCGTGGATGAGTACTATGTAGATGCGATGCAAATACAATTGCTGGCTGGCCGTAATTTTTCAAGGGATTTTCCTTCGGATTTTATGCCTGTTGGTCAAGCTGATCCGAACCATACTTATGCAGCGCTTGTAACGCCATCGGCGATAGCAAAATTCGGTCTGGGTACTGTGGACGATGCCATTGACGAAGTGTTAATCCTTAACTCGCTACAATTTCGAATCATTGGCGTCATTAATGATTTCCGATTATCTGGAGGATTGGAAGACAACCTGCGCTCCACCGCAATTTTGCGTGCCACAAACCTGCCCATGCAAGCACTGCTCATCCGTATTGACCCGATGCAGCTAGACAGCGCGCTGCAACACATAGACAGTGTATGGGCCACCCACCGCCCGGACGCCCCTATCAACCGTGAGTTTTATGAACAGACATTTAACCAACAGATTTATGAAGAAACCAACGGCATCAACCGTGCTGCACAGTTTGCTGCGCTGATTACCATTCTGATCGCGGCATTGGGATTGTTTGCACTCGCGTATTATTCCACCGAGCGTCGAACAAAAGAGATTGGCGTGCGAAAGGTGCTCGGTGCATCAGCAAACTCCATTGTACGGCTGCTGAGTTTGGACTTTATCAAGCCAGTGATTATTGCTTGTGTGATTGCCAGTGTGCTGGCGTATTTTGTCACTACATTCTATTTTGGCCAATTCACCGCATCAGCCAGCTTGCCACCCATGGTTTATCTGCTGGTGATCGCAAGCATGATTCTGATTTCGCTGCTGACAGTGGCCGCACAGTGCATCAAGACCGCAAAATCGGACCCGGTCAGATCGCTACGGTCGGAATAATGGAATGGGGTTGGAGAAGCGTATGCTGAGGATGAACATACTAGTGCTTGGGCAAGTTATTTCCGCTGTTGTTCAGCAGGCGAATGCCCAAACTGAGCCAGACATGATTCAGCTCCCTGCGGCCTGTGTTGAAGTGGGGACTTTGCTGATGGGTGAGCATGCAAATCCTTTACGAGAGGTTTGCCTGGATTCATTTTCAATTGGCCGGTACGAAGTGACTTTCCGGGAATACGACCTGTTTACAAGCGCGACCGGCCGCGCGACACGTCATGACGCTGGGTTCGGTCGCGAGGAGAGGCCAGTCATCGATGTGGATTGGTTCGACGCCCTTGCCTATGCAGATTGGCTAAGCGAAGTAACCGGGAAACGGTATCGGCTGCCCACGGATGCAGAATGGGAATACGCGGCCAAGGGCAATGCTGAATTTGGATTCAGATATAGCTGGGGTGCTGAGCCAGAAGAGAATAAAGCCAATTGCCGTAGCTGTGGCGGCCAATGGGGTGGGGAAATGACATCCCCGGTGGGAAGTTTTGAAGCAAATACCTTTGGTCTACATGACATACACGGTAACGTCTGGGAGTGGACTGCAGACTGTTACGTCAGAAATGACGCTCGAGAAGTTGGGGACAATCAA
>JAUSPW010000497.1 GCA_030652635.1 Pseudohongiella sp.
ATGAAACAGTAGTGTTCCACCCTCTGGCTGCTGCGCAGATTCGCAATATTGCGAATATCCAGATTGCTTCACTAAACAAGCGCTTACAGTATAACGATCTTAGTATTGAGGTTTCCGAAGCAGTGCTAGACAAGGTTGCTGCCTTGGGATACGACCCAATATATGGTGCCCGTCCATTACGCCGTGCCGTGCAAAACTGGATCGAAAATCCGCTCGCTCAAAAGGTAATTGGCGGCGACTACAACCCGGGCGACCGAATTGTTGTTGATGTCAGTGAAGATGGCTTTCAGTTTGGCAAACGTGAAGCCGGCAGTTTTCAGCCTTGACAATGTCTGAAATAGTGGGAAAATTAAGCGTTCTCAGCTGGATAAGGCATCGTTTGCCATGTCCAGCGGGACGCAGACTGAGAAGGTAACCCCCTCCCCCAATCTGCATTAGCCGGGACGTGGCATAAAGTGTCCGCCCGGGGCTATTGCTTAGGTGCCAGACAACTTCACCTAAGGTTCTAACACGTTACCGCGTGAGGAACCGGCATAAGCCAGGATACAACGAGGTTTTCGCGTTACACGGTATTTTTCCGCTGTCACTGAATTCTTCGCTGTCCGGTTTGTGTTAAGGAGCTGTCTTGCAGCTCCGATACTCTTGACGATTGTTCTGAAGGAATACTTAATCTGCGAAGATTCCGTTACATAACGGTGTCTTATCTATGCCATTTGGCATGTGACTTTTTAATGAGGCGAAGACTGTGGAATTGCTTTCTGGTGGTGAAATGCTGATTCGTGCGTTGCACGACGAGGGCGTTGAGCTGTTGTTCGGTTATCCGGGCGGCGCTGCGCTGCATATTTACGATGCGATATTTAACCAGGACAAGGTGGAACACATTCTGGTACGTCACGAGCAGGCTGCAACTCATGCTGCGGACGGTTATGCCAGAGCCACCGGCAAACCTGGTGTGGTGCTGGTAACGTCTGGTCCCGGTGCGACCAACGCAATTACCGGTATTGCTACGGCTTTTATGGACTCCATACCCATGGTAGTGATTTCTGGTCAGGTGGATAGCTCGCTGATTGGATCTGATGCATTTCAGGAAACCGATATGGTTGGGATTTCCCGACCCATCGTTAAACACAGCTTTATGGTGCAGAACGCCGAAGACATTCCGGCAATTGTCAAAAAAGCATTTTATATAGCAACAACTGGACGTCCTGGTCCGGTTGTTATTGATGTACCAAAAGACGTAACCGATCCTGCGCGCAAATTTGAGTATCGTTATCCTGAAACGGTAAAGATGCGCTCATATTCAGTGCCAGCAAAAGGTCACACGGGTCAGATCAAGAAAGCAGTTGAGATTTTGTTGTCTGCCAAGCGACCAATCATTTATGCCGGCGGCGGTGTCATTCAAGGTAACGCCTCTGACTTGCTCACGCAGTTGGCGCGATCATTGGGCTACCCTGTAACAAATACCTTAATGGGGCTGGGTGCTTTTCCTGCGCCAGACAAGCAATTCCTTGGTATGTTGGGAATGCATGGCACCTACGAAGCTAACATGGCTATGCACTTCAGCGATGTGGTGCTGGGTATAGGCGTCAGGTTTGATGATAGGGTAACCAACGCTGTTTCCAAATTCTGTCCTGGAGCAAAAATTCTTCACGTGGACATTGATCCGGCATCTATTTCAAAAACGGTCGCTGCCGATGTGCCAATTGTAGGCTCAGTGACTAGCGTGCTTGAAGAAATGCTGGACCTGATCAAACAATCCGAGACTCAGGTCGATAAAAAATCGATCGACATGTGGTGGCAGCAGATTGAAGGTTGGCGTGCTAAAGATTGTCTGAAAGTTGTCCCTGCGGGCAATGATGTAATCAAACCTCAACAGGCCGTACAAGCTGTTTACAAGGCAACCAAAGGTGAAGCCTACGTTTCATCTGATGTAGGACAGCATCAGATGTTCGCGGCGCAATACTATCATTTTAACAAGCCACGCCGCTGGATCAATTCTGGTGGACTTGGCACCATGGGTTTTGGTTTTCCGGCAGCTTTTGGTGTTCAACTTGCATTTCCGGATGCGATTTCCGTTTGCATTACCGGGGAAGGCAGTATTCAGATGTGTATCCAGGAGTTGGCAACCTGTCTGCAGTATGGTCTACCTGTGAAAATAATATGCCTTAATAATCAGTCTCTTGGTATGGTTAGGCAGTGGCAGGATATGCAGTACGGCGGTCGATATTCACACAGTACGTATGCGGAGTCCTTACCAGATTTTGTGAAGCTAGTTGAGGCTTATGGGCACGTGGGAATTCGCATTACCAAGCTTTCGGAGCTCGATCAGAAAATGGAAGAAGCTTTTGCATTAAAGAACCGACTGGTCTTTGTTGATGTAATGGTTGATCCCTCAGAGCATGTGTATCCAATGGCTATCAAAGGTGGATCAATGAAAGATATGTATCTGAGTAAAACGGAGCGCACAAAAAATGCGGCACATTATTTCCATCTTGCTGCACAATGAACCAGGTGCTCTGACACATGTTGTGGGTATGTTTTCACAGCGTAAATACAAATTTGAATCATTGACTGTAGCA
>JAUSPW010000503.1 GCA_030652635.1 Pseudohongiella sp.
CGCGTTTGTTGACAGTTTTATTGAAGCCGCGCAGGAGCGCTGGCCCGGTGTACTCATACAGTTCGAAGATTTTGCGCAGCCTAATGCCATGCCACTTCTGCAGCGCCACCGTGATCGAGCATGTTGCTTCAACGACGATATTCAAGGCACTGCGGCTGTCACACTCGGCACCCTGTTGGCCGCCTGTCGTAAAAAGGGCGAAAAACTGAGTGCTCAACTTATTGTTTTTGTAGGGGCAGGCTCCGCCGGCTGTGGCATTGCAGAATTGATCGTCAGCGCGATGGTGGCTGAAGGTTTAAGTGATAGTCAGGCACGCGCGCAGATTTTTATGGTCGACCGCTTCGGACTGTTGACCCAAGGTATGCAGTATCTGATGGACTTCCAGCAGAAGTTGACACAGCCCATTACGGCGCTCGAAGGCTGGACGCTCGAGCAAGACAGTGAGTACGCGAGTCTGTTTGATGTGATGAACAACGTCGGTGCCAGTGTACTCATCGGCGTTTCCGGCAAGCCGGGTTTGTTCACCGAACGCATTGTGCGCCGAATGCATGAAAGCTGTCCGCGCCCGATTATTCTGCCGCTGAGTAATCCTTCCCGGCAGGTTGAGGCGCATCCGGCTGAGGTGCTGGCGTGGACCGAGGGAAAAGCCATCGTGGCTACCGGTAGTCCGTTTGGCAAGGTGGAGTACAACGGCAAAACCTATGCGATTGCCCAGTGCAACAACAGTTATATCTTCCCGGGCATCGGGCTGGGTGTGATCGCCTGCAAGTCGGCGCGTGTGACCGATGAGATGCTGATGATTGCCAGTATTACCTTGTCGGAGAATGCCCCGCAGCTTGAAGACAATTCCGCGTCAATTTTGCCACCGCTGACGGATTTGCCGCAGATCAGCCGCAAGATTGCCTTTGCGGTTGCAAAGATGGCGATGAGCCAGGGTCATGCGCGCGAGATCCCTGATGAAGAATTACTGGAAATTATTGAGCACAATTTCTGGACGCCAGCGTATCGTGAGTACCGGCGTATTGCGGCGCGGGCGCGGTAGGCCTTACATATGGGCGCAGCGTGCTGCGCCCGGTCAACGACATTTAATTCAAGCGCTTGGAAAAACGGCTGGACGCAACAATCAGTCCGATAATGGTGAATACGATCAAAGCTAACGCATCAAACTGCAGACTGAAAATATCCGCGTCACGCAAAATGATGCCGCGCGACAGTCGCATAAAGTGTGTTGCCGGCAGTACCTCTGCAATCCACTGTGCCGGTACCGGCATGGCTTCAAACGGAAATAGAA
>JAUSPW010000515.1 GCA_030652635.1 Pseudohongiella sp.
GCGCAAGATTACCACAGCATGTTGATACTGGTTAGCTTAGCTCTCTTTGCTTGCGCTACAATCATCCGGCTTTTAACAGGCAACAGGTCAGGAGAGACTATCTATGGCATTGATGGCCATAACACCCCACATTGAGGATCTTGATAATTTTCTAGACTCCTGTGCGCTGCGACGCTACGAGCGTGGCCAGACAATCATTTATGCAGGTGATGTGCCGTCGACATTGTTTTATCTGATCAAAGGCGGCGTATCCGTCATTTTAGAAGACGAAGACCATAAAGAAGTGGTGGTTGCCTATTTGAACCCCGGCGACTTTTTTGGCGAGATGGGCCTGTTTGATACTCACAAAGCCCGCAGTGCGTGCTGCAGGGCGCGCTTCACCTGCGACATCGCGGAAATCAGCTACGACCGCTTTAATGATTACGCTCATTCGCATCCCGAGATCCTGTTTACCATCGGAAAACAGATGGCAAACCGTTTGCGTAACACCACACGAAAAGTCGGTGATCTGGCATTTTATGATGTGACCGGGCGCATAGCGCGCACCCTGATCGAGTTGAGCAAAGAACCCGATGCCATGACACATCCCGATGGCATGCAAATCAAAATTACTCGCCAGGAAATTGGTCGTCTGGTCAATTGCTCTCGTGAGATGGCAGGCAGGGTATTAAAAACATTGGAAGAGCAGAATCTGATTTCCGTGCATGGCCAGACTGTGGTGGTCTTTGGCACGCGATAACACACGGAGTCAGTCTGTTTTAGCTAACAACAACAGCCCTGCGCTGACCTGACTTTCGTCAAACACGCGTTGACGCTCGGCTTTGATGTACGCAAGTTTTTCTTGTTTCTCGGGCGCCGGAATTCCCCTCACGCTTAACAAGCTTTCAGCACGCCGGAACAAAGACATTGCACGAATGGTATCTTCTTGCTCCATCGCCTTCTGGGCCATTAAAAAGCAGGAATTGACGGACACTCTGACACCCAGTAAACGCAGTTTGTTTTTGGTGTTTTCAAACTGACCCGCACTGATTTTGTCATGCCGGTAGAGATCAGCGAACATCTGCAGTGCTTTTTGAATATGCCGCTGAGCCACCAATAACTCTTGTTCAGTTGCAACTGCTGCACTGCCACCTGACGCCGGATTGCTGCGCGGCCGCATGGCTGCTTCGGCTTCCTGTATGTGCCTGTTCAAATCGTTACGCACGGGATCCAGCGCCTGCATTTGCTTGAGATCCTCAATCATGGTGCCGTACATAGTGCTCAGGATATCCGTGTCCACGTCCATGCTTTGCAGTGCGCGCCCTACTTCCTGAACACTCTGTCGTCGTTGATCAAGTAAGGCCAACTGGCTCAGAGCCTGGTACTGCGCTGCCTGCAATTGCGCCGCCCAGCCTGCCAGCATCAATCCTGCCAGCATCAGCACAAGAAAAAAAATGATCGGAAGCAGATTGCCAGCAAACATGCACGGCCCGCGTAGCGTTTAATAGTTGGAATTCGACTTAAACGCTATCGGCAGATGCCGTGACTTGTTTACCCCTCAGGCAAATAATTCGCGCAGCTTTTCGCCGGGGTTATCTGCACGCATAAAGGTTTCACCAATCAGGAATCCATAGATTCCTCTGGATATCATGCGTTTGACATCTTCCGCCGTGCTGATACCACTTTCAGTGACAATCAGTTTGCCATCCGGCACCAACTCAGCCAACCTGAACGTGGTGTCCAGATCGGTGTGGAAGGTATGCAGGTTGCGATTGTTGACACCAATCAGGTCAAAACCCGCGGCCAGCGCAATCTCAAGCTCGGCTTCGTTATGCACTTCCACCAGCACATCCAGTGCCAGTTCAGCCGCATATTGCGACAAGGCATGCAAGGCGGGCGGGCTGATGGCTGCCACAATCAATAAAATACAATCAGCGCCCATAGCACCGGCTTCTGCGACCTGGTAGGGGTCAATAATAAAGTCCTTGCGGATCACGGGCAGTGCGCAGGCAGCCCGCGCTTGTTGCAAGTAGTCAGTGCAGCCCTGAAAAAACTGCTCATCGGTTAACACCGACAGGCATGCGGCACCTGCATCCGCGTACTGCTGTGCAATTTTTGCCGGATTAAAATCCTGCCGAATCAACCCGCGACTGGGGGATGCTTTTTTGATTTCTGCAATCACCGCGGCCTGCTGCGCATCCATACGTGTGCGCAGTGCGCTGATAAAACCCCGCCGATCAGGAATCTGCTGTACCGCCATGGCATGTTGCAGGGCAAGGCTGGAACGCTGTGTATTCTGGCGAATTTCAACAGTTTTTTGCGCCAGAATTTTTTCGAGAATGGTGCTGGTGTTCACGCCTTTTATTCCTCAGCCTCGTAACAAGACTATGGTGTTTCAAGTGGAAGCGACTGAGTGAAGGCCGCCAGTTGTTCGAGTTTTTTTAAGGCTTCGCCGCTGCGCAAAATGTCCTGAGCCTTTTTGACACCCGCCGGCAAATCATCACACAGATTAGCGGCGTAAATGGCAGCGCCGGCATTCAACGCGACAATGTCACCCGCCGCTTCATTTTCATAAGTCAATGCCTGCCTGACCATGACCAGACTCTCTTGAGGCGAGCTGACTTTCAACATGTCAAACCCATCGCGCTGCTGCATGCCAAAGTCGGCAGGCTGCACGGTATAACGCACCAGGTGGCCGTCCCTCAATTCACCAATGCGGGTAGGTGCTGAGACACTGATTTCATCCAGACCATCGTCGGCGGCCAGCACCAGTACGTGATGACTGCCCATCGACTTGAGCACTTCCAGCACAGGATCAATCCAGATGGCATCAAACACACCCAGCACCTGATTGGGTGCACCCGCCGGGTTAGTCAGCGGCCCCAGCATATTAAAAATGGTGCGCACACCGATTTCGCGGCGCGGACCAATCACGTGCTTCATGGCGCTGTGATGACCCGGCGCAAACATAAATCCCACTCCCACCTGCTCGACACATTGTGCTACCTGCGCGGGCGTGATGTTAAGTCGGACACCCGCAGCTTCCAACAGATCGGCGCTGCCACTTTTACTGGTTGCTCCGCGATTGCCGTGTTTGGCGACGCGCGCACCGGCGCAGGCCGCGACCATCGCCGATGAGGTTGAGATATTAAATGTATCCGTGCTGGTACCCCCGGTTCCGCAGGTATCCACCAAGTGCGCATCGGGCGGCAAATTCACCGGTGCAGCCAGGGAGCGCATGGTTTTAGCTGCGCCCAGCAGCTCGGGTGTTTTTATGCCTTTCATCTGCAGAGCAACTAGGAATGCGGCAATTTGTGCATCCGTACATTGCCCGGTCATCAGCTCGCGCATTAGCGCGGCCATGTCATCGGCACTCAGATCACGTCTCTCAGACAGATGGCGTATGGCTTGTTTGATATCCATGGTTATTTGCCCTGCAAAAAATTCCTGAATAACTGATGACCGTGCTCACTGAGTATGGACTCAGGGTGAAACTGCACGCCTTGCACGTCCAGCGTTTTATGTCGCACACCCATAATCTCGTCCAGTTCGCCATTCTGCAACTGCGTCCAGGCGGTAATTTCAAGACACTCGGGCAAGGTGGATTTATCAATCACCAGCGAGTGATAACGGGTAGCGGTAAACGGGCTGGGTAAATCCGAAAAAATCCCGATGTTGTTGTGATACATGGCTGACAACTTGCCGTGCATCACCTGCCTGGCACGAATGACATCGCCGCCATATGCCTGACCAATCGCCTGATGCCCCAGACACACACCCAGCAAGGGGATACGGCCGGCAAAGGTCTTAATCACATCCAGCGAAATACCGGCTTCTGTTGGCGTGCATGGCCCCGGGGAAATGACAATCTTCTCAGGGGCCAAGGACTCAATTTCTGCCAGACTGATAGCGTCATTACGGTATACCCGCACATCAGCACCCAGCTCACCGAGATATTGCACGATGTTGTAGGTAAATGAGTCGTAATTGTCGATCATCAGGATCATGAATTGGGGTCTCCAAAAAATCAGGCTGCATTTTCGCTGAAATCGTGCTCAACTTAAACCTTGATGATCAATCTGCTGCAAAAGAACGAGGATACAGCATGACCGGCCTCACCAGTTTTGAAAACGCCGCCCATGTCTTGGATGAGCTGATTGCCTGTCATGAACATCTGGCAGAGCTTTATCTGGGTTTGCAGGAGCTCGCCAGCCCGCTGGGCGTCATGTTTCTTGAACAACTGTCCGTGCGTGAAAAAAAGCTGGCGGATACGCTGGAGCGTTACGAGGACAATGCGCCCGTCAAAGTGCTGAAAACCTGGATTCAGATCCCGTTTCCGGATGACCCTGATAAATTCCTTGCGGCACTCGAGCAGGATTTACCAGCAGAGCTGTCAACGCAGGATATCTACGAACTGGCCAGCAAGGCCGACGATTTTATTACACACCTACTGGAACATTTGCGTGATCGCTGTGAGATCGCGGATGTTAAAAAGTTGTTTGAAGACTTGATTGCCGGTGAAAAAATCGAACACATTGCACTCAGCAAAACCTACAACTCCTTGCGCGAGATGTAAATTTTACACGCTCATCCACCTACAAGGATCAGCAGCAGGCAGCCGATGTGTTGCCGGAGGCCGTGATATCAAACGGCAAACCACCACCACAGCCTTCAAACAGACCAAAGTGTTTACTGAAGTCCCCGATAAATTCAAAGTGTGCTGCAAAACGTGTGTCATGAAGCATACGCCAGGTATTGCCACATACCGGGAATACCCGGCCAGTTTCAATATCATGATGCTTGTCCAATACAAAACGATCAGGGGCGTTGGTTAAGGTGCCTTTGTAAATGACAGCCTGACCATAGTCTTCGCAATCCGGCTCTAAGCCCTCGAGTTTAAACAAGCGGTACGTTGCAGAGTAAAAATGGACTGGCCCAATGCGGGCAGCAATGGCTGGATCCGTCATCATTAAAGGGCGATCGTCTACCAAACGAGGATCCGTAAAACCCGCTCGGCGCGCCATGTGCTGAAAATCATTCCAGTACAAGGCACCGCCAAGACATTCGCCGTACAACTCGGGATCATTTTTGACGGCGTCCGGCACACGGCGATCAGCATACACATCCGAAAAGTAGAATTCTCCACCCAGTTTTAGCAAGCGGAAAATCCCCTTGAGCACGGATGTTTTGTCCGGCGACAGATTCAACACGCAATTGGACACAATCACATCGACCGATCCGGGCGCCAGATCAAGCTGGTCAAGTTGCTCCATGTAACCTTGCACAAACTGCACATTGTCATAACCAAACTGTGTGGCGTGCCAGGTTTTGTGTTGCTCGGCAACGGCCAACTGCTGCTCCGTCATGTCCAGACCAATAATCCGCCCATGAGCGCCCACCATTTGAGCCAGCGCATAGACATCGCGCCCGGTACCACAACCCAGATCCAGAATAGTACAGCCGTCGAGCGCCGCCGGTGCAACCAATCCGCAGCCGTAATAACGTGCAAGCACTTCCGGATGAATGCGTGTCAGCAAAGGCTTCAGCCACTCAGGCATGGATGAAACATCACAACACGCCGAGGTTTTTAAATCTGCAGAGCTTTGTAATTGTTTGCCGTAATAATCTTTAACCACGTCGTACATGACACTTCCCTTGCTGTTTTATTTTTAACTGGCGCGCTTTTTAAACTGGCGCACTGCAACTGGCACCAAATTTGTAACAACTGAAACATCGATGATGCCGCAACATGATGCGCGCCTTCATACTCTCTGCCAAGGTGCCGCCCAGATCATAATCAGGATCGTCGTCAACCAAGGTGCACGCGTA
>JAUSPW010000513.1 GCA_030652635.1 Pseudohongiella sp.
GGTCAGCATGCGGTGGCGCATGCGCGCGATCAGGGCCTGGTCGTGACTGGCGATCAGCACCGTGGTGCCCAGGCGGTTGATGTCTTCAAACACCGCCTTGATCTCGGCCGCCAGGCGCGGGTCGAGGTTACCGGTTGGCTCATCCGCCAATAACACTTTGGGATTGCTTACAATCGCGCGGGCAATCGCCACACGCTGTTGCTGTCCACCGGATAACTGCTGCGGATAGTGTTTGCTGCGATGATCAATGGCAACACGTTTCAGGACGGTATCCACGCGGGCTTTTCGCTCGCTTGCCGGGACTTTCTGATATAAAAGTGCCAGGTCTACGTTTTCGGATACCGTCAGTTCATCAATCAGATTAAAACTTTGAAAGATGACACCAATATTGGATTTTCTGATATGCGCGCGTTGAGATTCGTTATACCCCGCCAGATCTTCATCGTTAAAGAAATAATGTCCACTATCGGGCGTATCCAATAATCCCAGCATATTCAGCAGTGTCGATTTACCACAGCCTGATGGCCCCATAATGGACACAAACTCGCCCTTTTCTACCGACAGATTGATGTCGTCGAGTGCTGCAGTTTCAATGTCTTCCGTGCGATGAACCTTGCAAATATTATCGAGCTTGATCATGGTCATAGATTCCCTGTTATCCAAAAATTGATTACTGACTTAATTGCACACGATCGGCATTCAGAATGGCACCGTAACCGGATGTGATCACCCGATCGCCAGCGCTGAGTCCCTCACGTACTTCGATAAAACGGTTGTTGCGTCGTCCTACACTGATATTGCGGCGGTGGGCTTGCTGACCGGACGCATCCAGCACAAACACCCAGTTTCCACCGGTTTCCTGAACAAAGCTGCCGACTGGCAACAATAAGGTTTCCTGAGGACTGCCTAGCGTCAACTCAAGTTGCAAGGTCTGGCCACGGCGCAAATTATCGGGCACGGCCGCATCAAAAATCAGATCAACGGTAAACAGGCCACTGGTAATCTCCGGATACACCTTATCGATCAGCACACTGTAGTTGCTGCCACTCAAGGTGAAACGGGCGGGCTGTCCAGGCACCACGCGTGACACATAAAACTCATCGATTTGTGCGGCAATTTTGTATTGGTTAACCACATCAATCTGTCCGAGTCGCTGGCCGCTGATTTTACTTTCACCAATCTGCACCGGCAGTGATGTCAGCTGACCGGCGATTGGCGCGCGCACCAACAAGCTTTCAAAACTGCTTTGCGCAAGCGAGAGGTTTTCTTCAAGTTTTTCGATTTGTGCGGCGATCTGCATTTGCCGATCACGGCGAATGCGATCTTCGAGTGTCTGGCGCGCACGGGTATTCACCAACAGACGTCTTTGATACTCCAGCTCATCCACGATCGCATCAAAATCCTGCTGCGAAATCATGCGCTCGTTCACAAGCTCTTGCTGACGGCGCATCTGCCTTTCAAGGGTGATGATGCGATACTCAATATTGATGATTTCGCGCTCGGTATTCAGCTGCGTGGTCTCAAGACCGTTGGCGATATTGGTGAGATTGTTCAGCTGCTCGGTGATGGCGGTATCGTTGCTGGCCACATTCAGTCGCAGTGAGGTGTTGCTGAGCTGCAACAAAGGCTGACCCGCCTCAACAAACGCGCCTTCCTCCACAAAAATCTGCTCCACTACACCGCCATTCACCGCATCCAGAAACACACTGTTCAGCGGCTGAACTGACCCGCGTACGGAGATGATGTCTTCCAAAGTGCCTGACTGCACGGTGCCGATGATCAGTTGGTTGATTGGCACACTTGTTGTTCTGACAGACGCATCCGAGACTGCCTGGTACAGAATCCATCCCAACACAGAAACAATCATCGTACCAAAAAACCATTGCCACCACGGACGACGACGTTTCTGTATGACTTTATCCATTGCCATTATTTGATTCCATTATTGTTGTTTAACACGATTTATTTCAGACACAGCAACCCGGCGTTAGTTCACGCTGTCAACGGACATTAGGCCCTAGCAATAATCAAACCAACTTTTTTGTTCTTAAACTTCAGAGAGTTAAAAATCAGCCTAGTCATCAACGTGGTCAAATTAACCACTTATTGGGGTCGGAGGGATAAAAAAATGATCCCTCCGACC
>JAUSPW010000540.1 GCA_030652635.1 Pseudohongiella sp.
GCGCGAGTACCATCCTGACCTCTTGCTCCGTTACACGATGTAAGGGGGATTCCAGGCGAACGGTATTGATTGGCTTGTTTATTACCGGCCGATCAAAATCAGGGAGATTCAATGCTGGCAACTGCTGCGCAAGCACCGCGATCGAATCAGAAAGCTCACCACGGTACTGATTGATAAAAATCCCACACAAGCCAATCACAGCTATCAGCAACAACCATCTGCCTAAACGTCGAGGACCTTTCTCATCAACCGCCGCGTCCGTGACCTTACCTTCCGGCCGGACAGCATGGCGGCTTTCTGCACGAATGGGCGCGAAGTCAATCGGTGACTCGCTGCCTTCGTTGTATGCAGAAAATGAACTCGTGCGACGCTCGCTCATGACTTGTTGCCACCCTCCTGCGATGTGCTCTGAAATTGATCACCATCTAGAATACGCAGCACCAGTTCATCAAAACTGATACCCAGCGCTGCTGCTGACATTGGCACCAGGCTATGATCAGTCATGCCTGGCACGGTATTGATTTCAAGCAACCAGAATTTCCCGGACTGATCCTGCATGATATCGATGCGCCCCCAATCACGTGCATCCACCGCGTTGAACGCTTTCAGACAGATGTCCGCCAACTCTTGTGTCTTTTCCTCACTTAAGGGGGCCGGGCAGAAGTACTGGGTGTCATTTGCAATATATTTGGCGTCGAAATCATAAAACTCATGATGGGTACGCATTTCTATCGCCGGGAATACCTGACCATGAATGACAGGCACGGTAAACTCAGCACCAAAAATGCGCTGCTCAGCCATGATCTCGGCGTCATACTCGCTGGCCTTTTCATAGGCAAGTTTTAGCTGCTCAGCGGTTTTAACCATGGACATCCCGATACTGGAGCCCTCATGAGCGGGCTTGACCACTACCTCTCCCAATGCCGCAATCAGTGCAGACCAGTCAGTGTCTGCGCTCAGCAGACTGGAACGAGGTGTCGGCAACCCCAAGGACTGCCAGATCAGTTTGGTTTTTATTTTGTCCATGCTCAGCGCAGAGGCAAGCACACCGCTGCCGGTGTAGGGAATCCGCATCAATTCCAGCAAGCCCTGAAGCGTGCCATCCTCACCACCACGGCCGTGTAACATGTTAAAAATCTTGTCAACAGGCTCACTGGTCAAGCGCTCTACCAAGTGCTCGTCCACATCAATCGCAAAGGCGTCAACGCCACTGCGCAACAATGCCTGTAGCACTGCATTTCCACTCAGCAAAGAAATGCCACGCTCGGCAGAACTGCCACCCAACAGCACAGCAATCCTGCCGCTTGATGGTCTCTTTCCTGATTGATTGCGTTTGTTCTGAGTCATTTACACAAAACCTTGAGTAGCCAGCGTTCTGCACAACGCACCAACGCTGCCAGCCCCCTGTGTTATTACAATGTCACCATCTCTCACCAGATCTCTGAGCACATCACGCACTTCTTCCTCTGTCTGCACAAACAGCGGATCAATCCGCCCGCGCAATCGAATACTGCGACACAAACTTCTTGAGTCTGCACCAGGAATTGCGTCCTCACCCGCGGAGTACACATCCAGCATCAACAAGACATCAACGTCGGACAATACCTTGACAAAATCGTCATACAGATCTTTGGTGCGCGTGTACCGGTGTGGCTGGTAAATCATGACCAATCGCGCTTCCGGCCAGCCTGCGCGCAGCGCAGCAACGGTGGCAGCTACTTCAGTTGGATGATGACCGTAGTCATCCAGCAACATGATGCTGCCATCTTTTACCGGGAACATTCCTTGTGACTCAAAACGTCTGCCGACTCCTTCAAATTTGGACAGACCGGTGCAGATGGCCTCATTACCGATACCCTCATCTGTCGCCACAACAATAGCGGCCGCGGCATTCAATGCATTGTGTCGGCCCGGGATGCCCAGATCGATTTTTAAGGTAGCGTGCCCATCAGGCCTTATCACCTCGAAGCTGGTGAATTGCCGATGCTGACTTAAACCCACTATGCGATAGTCCGCTTTTTCAGAGAATCCGTAGGTGATCACAGGACGCGAAATTCTCGGGAGAATTTCCTCTATCACCGGATCATCGATACACAAAACCGCCAATCCATAAAACGGCAGATTGTGCAGGAATTCGATAAAGTAGCTTTTCAGCTTATTAAAGTCGCCGTCATACGAACCCATATGATCCGCATCGATATTGGTTACCACAGCAACCATTGGCTGCAGATGAAGAAAGGACACGTCACTTTCATCGGCTTCACACACCAGGTATCTGCTCTCACCCAAGCCAGCATTGGTGCCCGCACTGTTAAGCCGCCCACCAATTACAAATGTTGGCGCGAGTTTGGCTTCAGCAAAAACTGATGCAACCAGACTGGTTGTTGTGGTTTTTCCATGAGTGCCGGCAATGGCCACGGAATGTCGGTAACGCATCAACTCACCCAGCATTTCTGCTCGCGGGATGATGGGTTTGCCTGACACTTTTGCTTGAACGAGTTCAGGGTTTTCGTGGTTGACGGCGCTGGAATACACCACCACATCTGCGCTCAGAATATTGCGCTCATGGTGTCCAATAAACACCTGAGCGCCCATGCCAACCAGACGCTCAGTTACCGCGCTGGCCTTGATGTCGGACCCGGTAATTTTGTATCCCTGATTCAGCAATACTTCTGCTATTCCACACATGCCTGCGCCACCAATACCAACAAAATGAATTGTCTTGATGCGACGCATTTCCGGAACCTGGTAGTAGCGTCCGGAGCTGTTAGTGATTACTCGAGCAGTCAAATCAGTCATTACACATCTCCAGACAGATGGCGCTTACTTTTTCACCTGCATCCGGGACAGCTTTGGATTGGGCTGCAGCGGCCATTGCGCGTAGTTGTGCAGGACTGTTAATCAGCCCGTTCAGTGTTTCTTTTAACAGTTCAACGGTCAGTGTATTTTGAGGTAACAAAACGGCTGCACCAGACTCCGCCAGCCAGCGGGCATTGGCCGTCTGATGGTCATCGATCGCATAAGGATATGGCACTAACAAAGATGGCAAACCAGCTACGGCTATCTCTGCCAGAGTGCCCGCGCCTGCGCGGCAAAGCACAATGTCTGCCCAGCTATAGGCTTGAGCCATGTCAGTAATGAAGGGCACTATTTTGTGCTTACCGGCTATATCGATACCGGCGTCTTCATAACTTGCCAAGGTGTCTTCAAACTTGTCTTTGCCCGTCTGGTGCCAGACATCGATCAGCAGCGACGAGTCGGCTATCAGCTTGGGAATCAATTGATTGATTGCCGCAGCGCCAAGGCTTCCTCCCAGTACCAGCAGTCGCAAGGGCCGCTCGCCAGTGAAAGGCCTGAATCCAGCTGTTTCGTTGTTCGAGGCCATCGCTGCAATTTCAGAACGCACAGGATTGCCGGTATTTATGACGCGCGTAGAGTCAGGAAATGTGTGTGGAAAAGCTTCCAGAACACGCTTCGCAAAAGGCTGCAACAATCGATTGCTGGTGCCAGCGATCGCATTCTGCTCATGAATCAGCAACGGCTTTCGGAGCAGCCAGGCAGCAAGGCCACCAGGCCCGGTAACATAACCGCCCATACCCAAGACACAGCATGGATTGATACTGCGCAACAAGACAATCGCCTGCCATACAGATCGCAACAGCATAAATGGTGCTCGCACCAGCGCCAGACGACCTTTGCCGCGCAAACCACTGACACTGAGTCTGTTCAATCGAATGTCGGTATCGCGCAGCACGTCATTTTCCATTCCACCGGGTGTGCCTAACCACTCCACGTGAACACCGTGTGCCTGCAATTGACGCGCAATTGTTAGCGCGGGGAAAATGTGTCCTCCGGTACCTGCTGCCATGATCAGAACTGTGTGATGAGTCATTCTGCATGCTCCTCATCTGTCTGATTCATGAGCTGACCAGTTTGCAGTTCGTAGTCGGCACGCAATAAGACGCCCATCATCAGGCAACTTATTAACAGACTGTTTCCGCCATAACTGAGAAACGGCAAGGTCAATCCTTTGGTGGGTAAAAGACCTGTGTTCACACCAAAGTTAATGAATGTCTGCGTCGCAAACACCATCGCAATACCATAAGTCACATATGCCACAAAGTACGCGCCTTGCTGCTCTGCTGCCCGACCAATATTCATCGCCTTGCCAATCAACGTGGCAAATAGCAGTAGCACAATGACCACGCCCACCAAACCGGTTTCCTCTGCCACTATGGAAAGTACAAAGTCAGTATGTGCCTCTGGCAAGAAGTAGAGTTTCTGCAAACTGTTGCCCAGACCTACACCTGTCCATTCGCCGCGGCCAAAGGCGATGAGCGCTTGAGTCAACTGATAGCCTTCGCCATAAACATACTCGTCGGCCCACGGGTTGAGAAATGATGTCAACCGGCTGATCACGTGGGGTTTCATGATGGCAAGTGACGCAACACCCGCGAAACTGATCATCATGATCAACACAAATCGATGTAAGCGCGCGCCCGCGAGGAACAACATGGTGAAGGTGGTAGCCATCAAAATGACCATGGCGCCATGGTCAGGTTCCAGATACAGCAGAACAACCAGCAACCCAAGAATACCCATAGGTTTCAGGAATCCTGCCCAATTGTTATGCACTTCTTCACGACGTCGGGACAAGTACGCAGCCATGTAAAGGATCAAGAACAATTTGGTCATTTCAGACGGCTGCAATCGGTAGAACCCAAGGTCCAGCCAGCGGGCACTTCCATTAACAACGGTGCCAACGCCAGGTATCAATATAACCGCCAATAACAGCCCTGCGACGATCAACAATATATGGGAGATGCGGTACCATATTTTCATGCTGATGGTCAGAACAACAAAAATGATGATGAGACCAAGGCCAATAAAAAATACTTGCCGCTTAAAAAAGTACAATGGGTCGTTGGCCAGGCTACTGCCCAGATCCATGGATGCCGACGTCATCATCACCAGCCCTATGCCCATCAAGGTCAGGGTAATCAGCCACAAGGTGTTAGGTGCTTGTATATGCCTCGCACCGGCAACACGTTCGGCGCCGCGGTTACGCGAGATTGGCGACTTGATCGAAAGAAGGCTCATACCAGTGCCTCCACTGCCGCCGCAAACGCCCTGCCACGATGCGCAAAATCTTTAAACATGTCGTAACTTGCACATGCGGGCGATAACAATACGGCATCACCAACTGCCGCACTTAAAAACGCCTCTTTGACAGCTTCTTCCATGGAAGTCGCCCGCATGATATCCACACGATGCTCGATGACATGCGCAATTTTGTCAGCGTCCTTGCCTATCAAAACAACACGTTTTACAAAGCGATCCAGCGCGGGTAACAAAGCGCTAAAGTCCTGCTCTTTGCCGACGCCGCCAGCGATCAAAACGATGTCGCCTGCCGTCCTTTCACCAATACCTTCAAGTGCAACCAGCGTCGCGCCGACATTGGTGCCTTTTGAGTCATTGTAGTAGTCCACGCCTTTGTAGCGACGGACCAACTGACAACGGTGAGGCAGCCCCGGGAATTCACGCAGAGTGTCCAGCATGGCTTCTGTCGGCAGCCCCACAGCGCGACCCAGCATAAAGGCGGCCATCGCATTCGCCAGATTATGACGACCGGCAATTCTGATCTCACTAGCCGCAATCACCGGCTGCCCATCCACAGCCAACCATGTCTGGCCTGCATGACTGACAACACTGGCACCTTCTGCCGAAAAGTGATCGATTCCGTATGAACTTCTATGCGCAGATTGGGCTTGCACGTCGGATGATGACCATGGCAATGATTCAGGTGCATCACGATTGACTACGATGTGTTTGCACCCGTTAAAAATGCGCTGTTTGGCCGCCATATAGTCATGCATGTTGGCATAACGATCCAGGTGGTCCTCGCTGATATTCAGAATGGTGACAACGTCGGCATTCAGCTGCTGTGTTGTTTCCAACTGAAAACTTGAAAGCTCCAGAACATACAGATCCCGCTCGCCAGCACGCAATAGATCGAGTGCAGGCGTACTGGCACGCCCATCAAGATTACCGCCGACCCCAACGTGCCTGCCAGCCTTGACGGCCATTTCCCCCAGCAACGTCACTACGGTACTTTTTCCATTGGAGCCGGTTATGGCAGCAATCGGTGCTTTTGCTTCACGACTGAAGATATCGATATCACCCGTGACCGGAACACCGCTGTTGATTGCCTGCGCGATTTCTGGCGTTTTAAGACTGATACCTGGGCTCAGCACAATCTCCGAGGCCTGCAGTAAACTTTCGATACTGAATCCCCCGAGCTCGAGGTCAACCAATGGAAATTCCGCTCTGAATTCAGCAAGTGCAGGAGGGCTAAAGCGGCTGTCCATCACTCGAAACTGAATATCCTTCGCAGCAAAATAGCGCGCGCAGGACAGCCCGGTCTGTCCCAGACCGACTATCACTTTTACGCCGCTGCCATTTGCCGCCTTCATCTTAATCTCCAATGCTCTTTTTGTTGTCCGTAACCAATAACTTCTATCTCAGTTTAAGGGTCGCCAGCCCAAACAGTACCAACATCACAGTGATGATCCAGAAGCGCACGATGACACGCGGTTCTGGCCAACCTTTCAGTTCAAAATGGTGATGAATCGGTGCCATACGGAAAATTCGTTTTCCCGTCAGTTTGAATGAGGCCACTTGAAGAATGACCGATAGTGTCTCGGCTACAAAAATCCCGCCCATGATAAACAGTACAATTTCATGGCGAGCCACAACGGCTACGACGCCAAGCGCCGCTCCTAAAGCAAGCGCCCCCACATCTCCCATAAATACTTGAGCTGGGTAAGTATTGAACCAAAGAAAACCAAGGCCTGCTCCAACCAGAGCCCCACAGAAAATGACCAGTTCGCCGGTTCCGGTTACAAAAGGAATACGCAGGTATTGAGAAAATTCGGCGTGTCCCGCCAGGTACGCAATTATCCCCAAGGCTCCGCCCACCATCACCGTTGGCAGAATCGCCAGACCATCCAGTCCATCCGTCAGATTGACAGCATTACTGCTGCCAACAATCACAAAATAGCTGATCACAATGAACAGAATGCCGGTATCAATCGACACGTCTTTAAAAAATGGCACGATGTAGGATGTTTGAACCGGATCAGTCGCGGTGAAATACAAAAACAAGGCAGCGCCAAGACCAATCACCGACTGCCAGAGATACTTCCATTTAGCGGGTAATCCACGGGGATCTTTGCGAAAAACCTTACGGTAGTCATCAACCCAGCCAACCGCCCCAAACAGTAATGTTGTCAGCAACACCACCCATACATAAGTATTGCGCAAATCGGCCCACAACAAGGTACTGGCTGCAATGCTGACCAGAATCAAGGCGCCGCCCATTGTCGGGGTACCGGCCTTACTGAAATGGCTTTTGGGGCCGTCATCACGTACGACTTGTCCGATTTTCTGCTGGCTCAGCTTTCGAATCATCCATGGGCCTATCATCAATGACAGAATCAAAGCCGTGAGAATGCCCATGATGCCGCGCACGGTGATGTACTGTAGCACCGCGAATCCGCTTTCTATTGAGGTCAGATACTCTGCGAGTAGCAGCAACATTAATGACGTTCCTCTCTTTTTATTTTTTCCACAACTTCGTCCATACCTGCACTGCGTGAGCCCTTCACCAGCGCCACACATTCAACTGAGAGCACTTGCCGGGCATGGGCTATCAAACTGTTTTTATTCTCGAAATGCACGGCGCC
>JAUSPW010000541.1 GCA_030652635.1 Pseudohongiella sp.
AAACTCATCCAATTTTGCGTTCGGATTTTCGCAACTGATCGCGTCGTTCCTTGATCTTATTGATCAGATTCTGTGCTTCCATCTGGGTAATCCCGTTATAAAACCTTCGGGGAATATAACAGGAAGCCGTTAATATTCTCCACCGTCATCCGGGCGAAAAGCCACATCGCTGCATAAATCGTCACTGAACCTCATCATAAAAACCGGCAACAGTCAGTGTGACCACAATTTCATCAAGACCACCGTTTTTTAAATACCATCCATGAATGCCATCAAAAGGGGCGACCAAGGTGCCTTTTTCAGTCGCGTTTTGATGACGGCTATAGAACATCACAGTGCCAGGATCGTCACCTGAGCGTTCAGTGTGACCGTGAAACTCAGCCAGTAACAAACCGGGCTCACTGAGCTGCGCACTCCATTCATAAACAATGAAGTCACCGGCCTTAAGACCCAGTTTGAATTCCAGGCCAGCAAAACTGTCCAACACAATTTCATAGGTTCCGTGCTTGAAATCACGGTTGGCGGACCACCAGGTGTTATCACTCAGCGGTACTTCGATCCAATCTTGCGGCTGTTCAGAGTCGTTTCCGCACCCGACCAACAGTGTGCACAAGCAAATTAAACTAGAAAAGTGTATGGGTTTCATCCGGATGTCTTCCTGTATGGGGTCAATGGCGAGCGTAACGACTTGTGTCTAAATCGTCGGCGAATACTCAGAATATCGCGCCGTATTCGTTTGAATGACATCCAGGTCCCGGTAGCGCACACCAGAGTTACACCGATCAGTAAAAGAATGACGACGATGTCCCACACAGGCCGTATGCGCAGTACTGGGAAATCGAGATCATGCAATCCTGTGCGAATCCAGCGCGACCAACGCCCGTTGCTGCCTAAACTCCGGACAGCACCGGTGTCGATGTTGATATAAATGCGAGTCTGCTCGGCGTCGTCCATCAGTACCCGATAGACCGGGAGTGCAACCTGGCGCTTGTGGCCGTAGTAATACAGATCTTCCTTATGCATCAATCCGGCACTGCTAATCGGGGCATCCAGCGAGCCAACAACGCGGTCAATATCAGAAATCTGCAGCGGGGCGAGTTGTCCGTAACGATCAAACCTGACAGATTCACCATCCCTCGAGTCTGCCATCAGAAATAATTGGTCATCAAAAACAGCTGGCGTTATTTGCACAAGATCATCAGAAACCAGCAAAGAAGAACGGCCGTTACTGATTTCACTCAAAAACTGCCAGAACTCAGACCAGCGCGCAGTGCCCACCAGTTGTGACCGGTAGTTCACGCCACCACTTCCGCTGAGAGTGCCCCATGGATTCATGGTCATCAGGCCGCTGAAAACCCAGGTCAATACCAAAACACCAAAAACTAAGCCACTGATATGGTGCCAGTACCACCAGCCTTTGTAAGGTGACTTGAGTTTATTGGTGACTCGCTGACGCCGAAGCCGGGAAATGCCAACATAGAGACCGGTGGCGGCTAGGAATGTGCCCAGGACCGACGTCCAGACCACAATCTCGGTCCATACGGCGCCGTTTTGCCTGAGTACGGTAGGGTAAAGCCAATGGGGAATTGCACCGAACCACGCCAGTACGCGTCCTCGGCGATTGGTTTGTTGGAATACTTCTCCCGAGCGGCCATTGATGTAAATCTCGGTGCCAGCCGCATCATTAAAACCAATATGC
>JAUSPW010000519.1 GCA_030652635.1 Pseudohongiella sp.
CCAGGCCAAATGCGAAGCCTCTATATTGAGTCTCTGTGATTGGATTGTGATTCAACGTGGCGGCAAACCTCTGACCATCGTTAGAAATTCCAGTCGCGTGCCAGCCCGTCGGTGCTCGGACAGTGCCTGATATTCCGGGTCGGCGTACCAGGCTTTAGCTTGGGCCTCTGACGGAAACTTGAACAGGATCATGCGGCCAGAACGTGGGGAGTCTCCCTCCAGTGTGACGGCCGAGTCGTCGAAGGTGACAAACTCTCCTCCGTATCGTTTGAGCAGCGGGAAAAACCCCTTTTCGTATTGGCGGTAGGTGGCAGTGTCAGTGACGTGCAGGTTCACAATCATGTATACAGCAACATCGGTCATGGGTTAACTCCGTTATTTTTAAATGGTAATTTTCCGGCCCAGCCAATCCAGAATGATGCGGTTCACTTCGTCCGGCTGCTCCTGTTGAGTCCAGTGACCACTGTCCTGTACCGTGTATTTCTCCAGATCTGCAATAAAATCCTCCATGCCGTCGGCTGATGCGGGCGGCAGGATTACATCATGTTCCGCGCCGATATACAGACAAGGAACATCAATGGTGTTGCGCGCATTTGCCAGTGCAACCGCCGTGCGGATTGCCGAGCGATACCAATTCAGGCCACCGGTAAACCCGGTAGATTCGTAGGCGCGGATGTAATAGTCCATGACGTCATCGCTGAGAAATGTTTCCCCGGGTTGAACGCCTTGCTGCAACATACCCAGAAAATCCATGCGCCGCTCCAGTGAATCTTCCGGCAGACCTGCAAAAACCTCCTTGTTCCATATACCACCCCGCGACAGGAAAAATTCAAATGCTTTGCGGACATCGGCCTCCAGCACGGCTTCTGCGCGGCCGGGTTCCTGGAAGGTATTAAAATAATAATCAGCGGTTCTGACGATCAACGAGGGCTCGCTGCCTTGCACCGGCGGTAGGTTGCCGGGTCGGTTGGCGGCGGTGTTTAAACCGATAATACCCAGACAGCGATCCGGATACACCCGCGGCAGGGTCCACACCACCGCGCCACCCCAGTCGTGACCCACAAACACCGCTTTGTCGATACCCTTGGCATCCAGCATGCCAATCAGATCGGCACAAAATACGTCCATGCCATAGTCAGCGACATCATCAGATCCACCGGTCAGCCCGTAACCACGCTGATCCGGGGCAATGGCGTGGAAGCCGGCAGCGGCCACCGGCCCGATCTGATTGCGCCAGCTCAGTGCCAGTTCCGGAAAACCATGACAAAACACAACGGCTGGGCCAGAGCCCTGCTCGTAGACCGCCATGCGGATGCCGTTTGTGTCAACAGTGTGCAGGCCCGGCATCATCGGCGCCGGACCCAGGCTGGCATCTTGGGCAAATACCGACGGGATTAACCGGGGCGCACCTATTCCGACGCCTAGTCCCGCGTAGAGCCCCGCGCTCACTGCGCCCAGCAAAAAACGACGACGATTGTTGACCACGGCGGTTACCTCCTGAACACATGAGTGTGTTGTGCAGCATTGCAATTGAATTTTATTACTCGCGGCGCAGCCACGATAGTTAGCGTACCGTTTGTTCCACGCCCAGCCTGATCAACACGTCCTGCGGTGGTCCCTCATAGTTTGATGAAGGCTGGTTGCCCACATAACCGATCGCCTCCCAACCCGGCGGCGTGGCGTAGTAGGCGGCAGCGGCCAGTGAACGAAACCTGCTGAAGAATCTGGCTGCAGATCTGAATTCATCTGTCGCATCTTGCACAAAACAGATGTCATCGCAGATTGCGCGTTGTTGTTCCGGTGTCAGCACGGCAAACGCTTGTTGAAAGCGTCTGACTGCCTCTGCATCAATCCAATCCAGCCCCGGCAGTACAATCTCGCGATCAAGCCGTTGGGCGGCATAGGGTGCGCTGACCCATTCATCAACAAAGTCGATGACATGCACGTCGCTGGCTGCAGGTCCAAGATTGTCCGCCGGCAGGATAACGTCTGCTAGAGCCACGGCCGCGGCACGTTGTGCCGGGTTCAGTGTTAACGGCCACACATCGCCCGGGCTGTATGCCTGGTTTAGCCGCGGATCGCCGCCATAACCCGTGGCAGACACGGCAGGGACGGTGGGCAGTGGTTCAGCACCGAATACCGATGCGTCGCCCAGTTTCAGCGCAGCGGCCACGGCAACAAACCATTTGAAAACGGTGCGTCGCGGTAACCGTGGCAGGTGATTCACAATGACGGGAACTGCGCTGAGTGACTCGGGTTCCTGATAATCATGCGACATTAGAGTAGCCCCTTTTTCGATTGATCAACCAGGTAGTCACCGGCGCGCCACGCCAGCGCCATGATGGTGAGTGTTGGATTTTTGTCTGCATTGGAAGGAAAGGGTGTCCCATCCACCAAAAACAGATTCTTCACGTCCCAAGTCTGGTTGTAGCCATTGCACACCGAGGTGTTTCGGTCGCTGCCCATGATGGCGCCGCCCACTTCATGGATGATTTTGCCGCCCGGTTCGATACGGTTGCGCGCGGTCGTGACGCCGCGAACGGTGCCGCCCATGGTTTCAATCAGTTCTTTGAACGTCTGTTCCGCGTGGTCACACATGCGCTGTTCATGTTCAGCCCATTTCCAGTGCCATCTCAGCACGGGAATACCCCATTTGTCCGTGACTCTGGGGTCTAGTTCCGCAAAACAATTGTCGTTAGGAATCATCTCGCCTCGGCAGGCAAACCCCATGAAGGAACCGTAATAGCGTCGCGCTTCCTGTTTATACTTTGAGCCGTAGGCACCGGCCCCCAGATCATCGGGCAGGGGATTGCCGCCCCCCGGCATGCCACGCGTCGCTCCCATCTCAATGTGGTAACCGCGCGGGAAGCCCAGTTTTGCCGCATCCTTGTAAAGCCACCACGGTGCATAAAAATGTGAACCACCGGCCCCGTCTTCGTTGTAAGGCGGTAGATTCTCCAAGGCCGGAATCTGCCCCTGCAGGCTGGTGCCCACCGTATCCATGATGTACTTGCCGACCAGGCCGGAACTGTTGGCAAGTCCGTCAGGAAACAAAGGGCTTTTGGAGTTGAGCATGATGCGCACCGTTTCACCACTGCTGGCCGCCAGCACTACCGCTCTGGCGTTCACCTGCACATCCTTGCCGGTAGTTTTGTCGATAAACGAAACACCAGTTGCTTTGCCGTCCGCCCCGACCAAAACTTCTCGCACGTGCGCATTGGCAACAATGTCAAGATTGCCGGTGGCCAGCGCCGGCGGCAGGTGCACGGTTGTGCTTTGGTAGTTAGCGCCGGTTGAACAGCCACGCCCACACGGGGTCGCCCAGAAACAGGCAGAGCGTGCGCGCATGGCATCGCCCACAATTTTCTGTGCCCAGTTGTTGCCGGGAAACAGCACGGCGGGCAGCCTGTCAGCATCAAGCTTTTGCGTCAGCACCGCTCGGTGGATGGGAACAATCGGGATACCCAGAGTCTTGCCATGTTTCTGCGCCAGCAACTCACCCGCGCGACCTTTTGGCGGCGGCTGCAGCACGCCAGCGGGGGAGTCCGGGGTATTTTCCAGTCCTTCCGTGGAACCATAAACGCCAATGAGTTGCTCAACTTTGGTGTAGTACGGTTCTATGTCTTGGTAATCAACTGGCCAGTCCAGCCCAAATCCGTCACGTGATCTGGGTTTAAAATCATAAGGGCCGTTGCGCAGCGAGATGCGTCCCCAGTGGTTGGTGCGGCCGCCCAGCATCCGTGCTCGCCACCACCAGAACTGCTCTTCCGGTTTGTCGCTTGCCTGCGTGTACGGCTCAGGCTCCATCTGCCAGCCGCCGTCCACCGTGGCATCATGGAAGCCGAATTCTTTGTCGGGCGTGGCGTTGCCGAGCAGAGGCGCCTGATCGCGGCGCTGAAACATCGGTGTTTCTGTGACCGGATCGTAGGCGCGTCCTGCCTCCAGCATCAGGCACTTGATGCCGGCCAGCGTGAGTGTGAAGGCCATCTGCCCACCCCCAGCGCCGGAACCCACAATAATGACATCGTAGTCTTTGGTGGCTTCTTCGGCCTTGATGGTCAACATGCAGGCTCCTTTTACTTTTTATTGTGCGCGGTGGCGTAGTTTTTGCCCAAGCGTTTATACAGCGCATCTGACCGTCACAATAAAACAGGCCCCTTCAATACACAATCATGGCTTGATACAGAAGGTTCCTGATACCTCCGCATATTGTTTGTTCAGTGTTGGATATCCATCACCCGATGCCTTGAAACTGTAGCTGCCTCTGATTTCCGGCGTCACAGCGGTTATTTTGATTTCTCCCATCGGTTTGTTTTTGCCAAAGTCCCGGTTGGTTCTCCAATCATCATTAACGCCGCCATTAACCGCAATCAGCCGACCGACGGCCCCGGTATTGGTAAGCCCCGTGCCGACGCCGGCATTCAGGAACGACAGCGTTTTATTGGCGACCAGATTGGCCGGCGTCAACATCATCTGAACCTGATAGCGGTTACTGCCAGAGGTCGCGTCCAGAATCAGCGCAACATCGGTGGACTTCAAATCAGAGAACACCGTGTTGCCCGCTGCGCGTCTACCGGTTCCCGTGGCATTGCCGGGTTTGATTTGTGTCCAGTAACTTTCGAAGTTTGTTGGACTCACATTGATGGTATTCACACAAGAGGTAGAGCCTGAGCTGCCGCCCGAACCGCCTGTTGAGCCTCCTGAACCTGGAACGCTGGGAGGCGGTGTGGTGACATTGGCTGCTCTCACCTGAGTACCGTTCGCACGGATGCTGCCGTCGAGACGGTACTCCATGTTTAATGCTGCATTTAATTTGAACGGCCCGTTAAAGACTGTCCTTGCTGGCCAGACACCTGACTCTCCAAACACCTGACCGCTACCAGACAGGGCCAATTGCAAGCGTCCCGTGGTATCGGAGGTTGGCTCCAGACGTAACTGAATCTGACCTGTCAGTTGGTCGGCCGACGAGGTTATTACCCAAGACACGCGTCCTGAGTTGTCAGTAACTGCACAATATTGTCCTTGCGTGATGCTGACGTAATTGTCGTGTGGCTGACCGTAAGGGGTGGGCAAGGTAATCACCCTGCCATCCAGCGCAGATTCATTAATTCTGCCACTGATATAAATTTCGCAGGCGCTGGCTTGGCCGGTATCAGCGCGCACGATGATGCCAAAACTCAGAGCGTGTGGCGAATTGCTTGTGCTTCTTCTTAGTTCAACCAAGGTTGCTTCAGAATAACTGACTGATATGTTGCGGTTGTCGCCAGTTACTACCTCACCAAGAATGTTGGCCGAACTGCTTTGAGTGATGTTCAGCGTGACGCCGGCTGATGGAAATGTCACGAAGGGAGACAATGACCCAAATTGTGCAAATGGCACCACACTTTCCCGGCTGGCCTGAGCACTAGCAGCAGGTGGCAACGCCGGCAAGGCTGGCCGTGGTCGGACATTGACGACTTCAAGGTTGCCAAAGCGCATGGCCTTATCATCCAGCAAGGTCATGTAAAGTTCGTAAACCTCAGCACCCACAATCACCTGAGGTAAATACAGTTTTCCGTCCTGCCCGAATCGCATCGGGCGAGTGCCGGCAGCTATACCGGGATTATAAAAGTACGCATCCACCAGCGTGAACTCGAAGGGCTCCACCCGTGTCAGTTGCAAGGATGCATTGGCAATGCCCGAGCCGGGCACGTCTACCACAGGCAGGTTGACGATGCCCGTTGCGTCGTTAAAAACCGAAATAATATCCACACTCAGCAACGCTGAGTTCCCGGAGAAATTGACCGGGTTGGCCGTCACGGCTGCTTTTGTCGAACTTAGGGACTGATAACCGTTGCGAGGCAATTGATCGCGCTGATAGGTCAGTGTATCAATGGTGCCAAGTCGCACACTGCCGCCACTGGCGGACAAAAATCCGGACGGCAGCCGATAGTCCACAGGGAGTCGCGATAATGCCGAAAATGCGTCCGTGCCAATCAACACCGAGGTGTTGGCCGTTTGTGAACTGCTCAGGTTGGAAGGGAAGGTGAATGTCAGTCCGGGTTGCCCGTTTGCATCAAAGGCACGCAAGGTTTGCCCTGCCAGGTTTTGCTGATTGTCACTGGTCGTGGACAGTTTGATGTACTGCGCAGTGCCATCGCCGCTGGAAAAAATCTCGCTGATGCGCCAGGCGTCTGAGGCCAGCGCTGCGCCTGAGTCGAGGAGGGCGGTCAAGAAAATCGAGAACAATGATATGGTCGCACGTGGAAACGAAAAATATTTACTCATAAACTATCTGTCCCAGAGAATTATCAGATCAAGCTGACCACAGTACGAAGCCCACAACAGCTCAGATTCTTACTGCGGTAGCGTTATCATAATCATAGCTAAAAAGCTTATTAGATGAATATTAGCCAAACAGGTATCCATGGCAGCACCCAAATCCTTGCTCTTTCAGTTACACCGTCATTGGGAATTGATTGAACATCTGACACGACACTCACGTGAGCAGCCTTCGTTTGAGGAAGCGCAGGTTATGGCTCTTATCGCCCGATATTCTCCTGAAATGAGTGAGCAAGAGCACGCGTCGCAATTGCGCAGTCTTTGTAATGCCGATGTATTACAGTGGTTGAGTCGCAGCAATAGTTTGCAAATCAATCCCTTGGTGCTTGAGTTTGCCCGCGGGCTGACGCGCGAGCATGAATTAGGTTTGTCGTCAGTGCTCAGAGCGCGTGTCGAGGCAATTCGTTCATCGACAGATGCATTGCAGCAGGGTTTGCAAGAGCAAGACACCGACCGACTGCGCCGTGCTGCGACGCAATTGTCCGAATTGTTCCGTCAGATCAATCAGCAATTGGATCAGGATCGTCATGCCATTATGGAATTGGCCGAACACTCCAAGGGGCGCGATGCTGCTGTTCCTCTGGCAAAACGCTACAGCGCGGTCTTGGAAGCCTACGATCAGTACATTGAACCTATGAACGAGATGATGGACAGCGGTCTGGGGGGGACTTTCTATCCACATCTGGAAGCTGCCGAAAAAGCCCTTGACCAAGCTACCGAACAACTGTCAGTGCTCGGCGCGTTGTACACGCATCGACTGCAGCTACGGCTTGTGGCGTATCAGGCCAAAGAGTTGCGCCGAATGGGGCGCTTGGTGGCACAGCAGTGTGTGGAAACGCTGCTGCCTTTGCGAGAGGAAGCGCGCCAGCACAGCCAACTGACAACGGCCATAAGTTCCCTGCTCGGGCGAGTGCGCAAACAGGGCCTGCGTCACGCTCTCAGCGCGCCGGCGATTGAATCTGAGTTGCCGGTTTGGCAGGGTAGTCGTCAACGGCGTGTTACGGTGGGCGATGAAGTTAAAAGTTTGATGGCTAACGCACTGAATTTTGAACCACTGCATCAGTATTTTCCGGAGGAAAGCGCGTCTGGTCCGGTGCCAATATTTGAGTGGGTAGACGAGAGGGCACTGATTAACGCACTTGATCATGCGTTACCCATTGGCAATTTGATGCTTTGGCTGAAGCAGGTTTATCCGCAGCTTCCGGATAGCGTCGTGCTCAGGCTCTACCATGAATTGGTGCGAAATCCTCGGTGGTCAGCCCACCTGCAAAACGAACTAACCAGTACCGCGTTAAAAACTGTTCGTGTGCGCTATCACGCACACAGTCTTCATCATGGAAAGGAATCTGACGGGCAGCCTGCATCATGAGTTCTACAATCATCAATCTCGACAAACTACCCTCAATGGAAGAGTTATTTCGTTGGTTTAATAACGGCAAACAACTGAATCGACTTGCCGAACCCGCACTTTGGGTGGAATTGGAGAGCAATCTGGAGGCATATCAAGCCTTGTTCCGTGCGCTCGGTTATGAGTTGCGCCTCGATGAGCGAGGGTTTGCGTGGTTCCACACCGAGGATGCCGGCAGTAATGTCAGTAAAACCACCCGGCAGCTGGCTCTGTTGTTTATGATGATATTTGACACCCAAGCTGATGCTGGCAAGATTTTACTGCGATTTGACGAATGGCGACTTGATACTGCGTTTCTGCAACAGTTGATGGAACAGCATCAGACTCTGCTGGATGCTGAGAGTCTGGATCGGGATACCTTGAGGGGGTTGCTTGATACGGCCGTTCGTTTGGGTTTTGCCAGCGGTGAAACCGGCAATTGGCGGTTATTACCGGCGGTTTGCCGATATCTGGATCACTTTGAGGCACTGGCCGAGCATAGTCAGGCGCAAGCACTGAGGCAGGACGATAGCCAGTCTGAGGTCGATAATATGGCCGACGAGGGAGATTCATGATGCAGTTTGGTTTTCAACGACTTGTTCTGCTCGGCAGTGCTGGTTATCTGCGCGGGGAGTTGCCATTGGATGACTCGGTATCGCTGATTGCTCCCAACAATACCGGGAAAACAAGTCTGATCAATGCGTTGCAGTTTCTGCTGATCATTGATCAACGGCGGATGGATTTTGGCGCACATGAGTTTGAAAAGACTCGCCGGTTTTACTTCCCCAATAACAGCGCGTTTATTTTGTTGGAAGTAAGCCTGCCACAAAGCGGTACAGTCGTGCTGGGTTGTGTTGGAAAGGGTGTGGGTCATGACTACGAGTATTTTGCTTATCAAGGGCCACTCGTCGTGGAGGACTATCGTCTGCCCGATGGAAGACTGGTATCGCAACCTCAATTAATTGACCATCTGGCCCGGCATCAGCGATTGGTGTACCGGTATGGGCCCGCAGAGTTCGCCGAACTGGTCTATGGCGGTCGCAGGCAGCGAACACAGGGAGAGCCAGATTTTACTGTGTTCAAGCTGGAAAATCCGTCCGACGCCAAAGCGTTCCGCCAGGTGCTAACACGCACGCTCCGGCTTGATAAACTGAATTCCCGCGACGTTAAAACATATTTGTTGCAGATTTTTAAACGAGATTTGCCTGATGCCAATATCGACTTCAAGCAGGAATGGGACAAGGCGTTTGCGGAGGTCAATGCCGATCGGGCTCAGTACAATGCAGCGAAAAAGCAGCAAAGGCGGATTTCAGATCTGGAAGATCTTTATGAGCAACGTCGCACGGTACGCGGCAAGTTGCTGGATTGGCGTCCACGCATCGATCGCGGCCTTCTTGATTGGCACGCTTACTATATCGAGAGAAGCGCGTATTTCAGTCAGCTTGATCAAGATTTGCGTGAACAGGAGAGTCAGCAGACACTGCGCGACCGGGAGCTGATCGAGAGCCGATTGACCCAGAGGCAGCGCCTCGCGTTTCTGCAAAATGAGGTTAATGAACAGCGAGAGCTGGCTGAGCGATTTACGCTGATTACCGGACGCAATATGTTGGTGCAGCAGGCTGCCGCCATCGAACACGCCCTTGAAGCACAGATTGCGCTGGTCAATCAGGCCGGCAGTCGATCAATGCTGTCTATACAGAATGAACAGCAGCGCAATCTTAAAGAGTTAGACATACTGGAGCGAAACCTCGCTAATCTGGATGAAAACTTGTACCTGACACTTGGAAAGCTGCTGAGTGATAGCGAGTTGCAGCGCTTGAACCGGGTTCTGAGCCGGGATGTGCTTACCTTGGGGCATGATCAGTTTGAACTGGATTTGCCTGCGTTGCGTTTGGTGCTTGCTGAGGGCACAGACCAGCAGATTCGCTTGTCTGGGTTGACCTTGAATCTGAATCAACTGAGCGCACAACACCAACAATACAGTCGCGAGGAGTTACAACGTCAGCTTGATGATTTGCGACAGCGCCAGGACGCACTGTCAGAGCAAGCGGCCGTGGCAGACGCTATGGATAGCGCCTTGGCCAAAAAGCGACTACTGGAGCATGAGCGTGACGTTATCAGAGCCGAACTAGTGAGTTTTGATCGGCTGACCCAGTTGGATGCCAATGCCATTGAGAGAGATGAGGAAATTCATCGGCTGACACAGCTGCTAAACGAGATTGACGTGCAACTGAACGAGTCGGCGGCACGGGCTGAGTATCTGAGACAAGAATTACTCGGTGTCCAGCAACAACAAAGCAGGCTGGATGATAAGAACAGGCAGATTATTCGTATGCGCGAGGCGCGGAGTGACGAAAGCGAGTCCTTTAGTTATCTTGCAGACCTCGATCACTACCCCTGGGTTGGCGAGTCGCCGTGGTCATTAGAGGATTTGGCTGAAAAGCTGAGTGAATACCAACAAAACTGCCGCCGATTGCTGGAGCTGGATCGTCTGCTGAATACCGGCTTGGCGGAGCTGCACACGGGCGGGCTAACCAAATTCCAGTTCAGTGACAATCGTGACACAGAGCTTCAACGCATTATCGCCTTCAGTCATCAGTTGGATAAAGAGTTTGAAGCACTCGAGAAAAAGGCGCGCAGCGCGGTTGTCAATGTCACTGCCAGTTTGCGCGAACTGCGCGATGGTTTGCATGCTTTTAAGGGGAAAATGCGTGAGTTCAACCGCCTCATAGGACATCGTCAATTGTCCGATTTGAAGACCTTCAAGATCGAGCCGGCTGATGAATCTTTGCTGGTGGAGGCCATTGAAACTTTGATCGACACCGCGTCGCGAGTCAGCAGCGGAGAAAGTTTTGAACTGTTTAATCATGGCAGCTTGTTGGATGATGCCGATCTGGACCGTGCGAAACAGCGCCTCATTGACGAGGGGAATGCGAGGCACGGGCTTAAGGTGGCCGATCTGTTTCGCCTGGTGTTTATTGTAGGAAAAGTCGATCAAGAAGCTGAGCAGTTTGATGATATTGATAGTGCGGCTTCCAATGGCACTGTGCTGATGGCCAAATTGGTGACTGGTCTGGCCATGCTCTATCTGATGCAGGACAAGCGGCACCGGGTGCGTACGTTGTGTTATCTGGATGAGGCGCTCGCGTTGGATGCGCACAACCAACGCAGCTTGATTGATGCCGCCAGTGAGTTTGGTTTTGCGCTGATATTTGCTTCACCGGCACCGCTGACCACGGCACGTTATTGTGTTCCTATAGTGAGTCGCAATGGAAAGAATCACATTAGCCGACAAAGCTGGCAGGTTCTCGAATCTCTGGAGGAAAATTCGTGAATAAGGCCCTGATTACGGTGCTGGCCAAGTTGAGTAAGGCAGAGAGCGGTATCGTGGCAGGTTCCAGTCTCACCAAGGCGCAGCAACAGGCTGCCGACGAGTTTGCCCGGCGCACCGGCGCCATCACACAACAATCGTCAGGGCGGGGCACTGTGTATCGTATCCTCCAGCCAGCTGTTGTTGCGCAGCATTGGAGGCATTTGTCACCAGACGGCATAGGTGTGCTTGATGAGACACCTGCCAGAGCGGGACATATTGGTCAATTTCGGGACAGCAAAGGCGGCCGACATGGACATGAGCATCACTATGTCATCTTAAAATCCGTTGATCCAAATCTCATCTGGATTAACGAGCAGGGAGAGCGTCTCGCGCTGGGTGAGCAGTCGCGGGTGCAGGGTGCTGCTGTGCTCAATGTCAGTTTGGTCAGCAGATGGCAATGCCGCGGCGCTCTATGGCTAATCGAAAACCAGGCACTGTTTGATCAGACAGACTGGCTTCCCGATACTTCCGCCACCGTTATCTACTATCAAGGTCAACTTTCTGGAGTCCTACTCGCATGGCTTCAGCGACAACAA
>JAUSPW010000561.1 GCA_030652635.1 Pseudohongiella sp.
GAGGCTGGACTAGCGTACGTACCATTTCCCCAAATTACTAAAGGGTGCTGTTGGCCCCGGGCTGCCTCAGCACCAGGCTCAAGCCAGGCACGCGGATGAAATATCCGGCAATGCAGCCCGCCACGACTCTCGACAATATCCAGCGACGGGCCGGCATCAACATAAGTCTGGGCGAGATGTGCGTCATCAAGCTGCGGTGTTGCCACACATCCTGCGACAAAAATACTGACTAAAACACTCAAAATTGAGCTTTGACCCATAGATTCAAAAATATTTTTACATTGAATTCCAAAACTTTGAAAGTACATTATATTTTTACTTTACAAACTGTTAGCTTTAATTGTCGACTTGCTTTTACAAACTTTTACTTGACTTTTTACATGTCATATAAAAATCCCCGCTAAAGATCTTCGTTCGAGGGCCGCTGTAAGTTCATGAAGGGGATACTTCCCCCAAAAAATCAGAGCAGTCAACAGACCGCCAAACCACAACCTTACATTTAAATGTCAAAAGATACGCCGGGATTTTTTCATGAAAACATACGTTGTTTCCAAAACTTTAACACAAACCATTTTTATCAGCCTGCTTGCGGTTCTGACCCTGAACCCTGCGTATGCGCAGCGCGGCGAAGTCTCATCAGCAGAGGGTGGTAGTGATGCTATTGCTCGCTTCCTGATGAATTTTGGTCGCTTTATCGACTGGCCCGACAGTGCTTTCAGCTCTGCGGACAGCGCCTTGCGTGTTTGTGTGCTGGGCGAGAACCAGCTGGGACGCTCACTGGGTCAGATCGTGGATGGCAAAAAAGCGGGTGATCGCACAATGTCGGTCAGCGATGTAGCAGGCTCAGCGCTTGCTGACGCAAAAAATTGCCAGATTGTATTTGTCAGTGCCAGTGAAACTGCGCGCGCTGCAGAAATCGCCAGCAGCCTTGAAGGTGCGCCCGTGTTGACTGTCAGCGAAATTGGTGACTTTACCAGCCAAGGCGGCATGATTGGACTTTCCGGGCAACGCGGTGATGCAGTCGCTATTCGCATGAATCGCGCACGCATTGAAGGGGCTGGCCTTAACGTTCGTGAACAATTGATGCGTGCTATATCACAATAATCACTATTGTTGATGACGCGAGAGGACTACTCCGTGCTAAACGTTAACTGGACTTTAAAGTGGAAAGTACTGACTGGAGTGACACTGACCAGTGCACTTGCAGTTGTGGTGTCTACTGCCATCTTTGTTGCGCTCGAACTAAACCGATTGGATCGCACAATCGATACTCAGGCGCTGACGACTGCTCGACTGATTGGCGCCAATACCACCGGAGCCTTGGCCTTTATGGACAATAATTCCGCATCCGATACGCTGGCTTCCTTGCAGTTAAATTCGGGAATTATGGCGGCTGTTTTGTTTGATGACTCGGGCTCGGCGTTCGCAAACTTCACCGCACAGAATAGCGGAGGCACATTGCCACAACGTCCTGGTGCCCGGGAAGTGACACATCGACCAGAACTTGGTTACGTGGAGTTGAACGAACCCGTTGTCATGGATGGTGACACCATTGGCACTCTGTACCTCAGGGTCAGCCTTGAAGAACGTGAGCAGACGGTCAGCACTTACTTTATGTCGTTTTTCATGATAGTTGCAGGCGTCACGGTAATGGCACTGGCCATTTCCTTGTTGATCCAGCGCTCTATTGTTCGCCCGGTTGTTGAAGTGGTGAACGCACTGCGCGATATGGCAGAAGGTGACGGCGATCTGACGCAGCGCATTAAGGTGTCCAGCCAAGACGAGGTGGGGGAACTGGCGCATTGGTTTAATGTGTTTGCCAACAGAATCCAGACTGTTGTCGGCAAATTCAAAGACTCTGCCAATAATCTCACAATGGCTGCTGGACAATTGTCCAGCACAATCACCCGCACAGCTGAAGGTGCTTTACGCCAACAAACCGAGATCGAGCATGTTGCTAAATCGATGTCCGAAATGGCAGGGACAGTGGAGGAAGTAGCTCGCAATGTCAGTTTGTCCGCCAGTGATGCTCAAAAAGCCGATGATGAATCTGCCAAAGGAGCTGATGTAGTCACACAGACCATGGGTGCAATCAACGCTCTGGCGCGGGATATCGACAAAGCCTCTGAAGTGATCACGGATCTGCAGAAAGAAACCGACAGTATTGGTTCAGTATTGGATGTCATCCGTGGTATCGCAGAGCAAACCAATCTGCTGGCGTTGAACGCTGCCATCGAGGCGGCGCGCGCTGGAGAACAAGGTCGGGGATTTGCGGTAGTTGCTGATGAAGTTCGCACGCTGGCCAGTCGCACACAGACGTCTACTGAAGAAATTCAGGTGATGATCCACAAGCTGCAGTCCGGTGCGAATCAAGCGGTGTCTGTCATGGTCAAAGGCCGTGACCAAGCCGCAACCAGCGTTGATCACGCAGCGCGCGCTGGCCAGTCGCTGCAGACGATTACACGTGCAGTTTCAGTGATCAAAGACATGAGCAATCAGATTGCCAGCGCATCTGAAGAGCAGTCAGCTGTTACTGTCGAGATAAATCGCAACATCAATAACATCTCTGAAGTAGCTAACGAAACCGCCAGCGGCTCGCGTGAAATCAGCAAAGGCGCAACCGAATTGGCCAGACTTGCCTCAGAGTTGAACACACTGGTCGCTCAGTTCAAGTGTGCATAGTGTTGTCAATCGGCTGGTAGTCGACAGGGGACGGAGGGTTTACCTACGTCCCCTGTTTGCTTTTACTGCCTGAGATCTGCAATCACCCGTCCAATATCAGGCACACCCACCTCGTGACTAGCGTCGCGCCAAGGCTCCGCCAATGCGTCACGCTCCCACTCCTTCATGCTATCCAGGTTGAGCAGCAATCCGGCATACGCCATGCTGGTCGGGCTCATTTGCAAACCATAACTTTGAATACGAAAGGCAACCGGGGCGAAAAACGCATCAACCGCCGAGAAAACACCACCGGCCAGATAGGGCCCGCCAAACAGCGCCAAGCCTTCAGACCATAACTCCTCCAGCCGATCAATGTCCTTTTTGAGTGCTGGCGAAATCGTGTGTAAGGCAACTCGAACACCCACGCTCATCCCGCAGATATCGCGCAAGGCTGAAAACCCAGAATGCATCTCAGCAGCAGCGCAGCGTGCCCATGCCCGCGCCCTTTCATCAGAAGGCCAGATGCCTTCACGTCGTTCAGCCAGATACTCGGTGATACCCATTGAATCCCAAACGGCAGTGCCATTGTCCATCAGGCATGGCACTTTGCCACTGGGACTGAATGCTCGAAACAGCTCCCAACTCGAACCATCACCAAACGGCACCAGATCCTCCTCAAATGTGATGCCCAATTCACGCATCAACACCCACGGCCGCAGGGACCAGGACGAGTAGTTCTTATTTGCTATAAACAAGGTAAACATAGTGTTCTCTCCTCAGATAACGAGGTATCGCTCCTGAACGAAGCCATTTTTTGAGGAAACCGCATTTAACAACTTTAAAGGTCTCTCGGCACCCGCCATGCTGAATAATGGCAATCCACTGCCCAGCAGAACCGGAATACGCGTAATGATCAGTTCATCAATACAATCTGCCAGCAAAAACGCCTGTATGGTCAGCCCACCATCAATGTAAAGTCGATACAGTTTTTTCTGTGCCAGTCTTTTGATGATTGCCTCCGGGGTACCCGCATCAATTGATACCTTGCCCTTCAGACGATCAGGAATATCCAGACTGCGAGAGGTCAACACAACAACCGGTATGTCATACGCCCATTCCCCAAACCCCAGAACTTTCTCAAAGGTGTTACGCCCCATCACCACCGCGTCAATGTCAGTGATAAATTGCTCGTAAGAGAGTCCCTTCATTGCTTCAACCGAATACTCCTGGCGCTGCAGCCACTCTACATCGCCATCCGGACGGGCAATGAACCCGTCAACACTGGCAGCAACATATACCAGACAGGTCGAACTTGTGTTGTTTGCCATTATTGACTCCTGAGCAAAGATAAAACAGCTGAGACAGGCAACGAAGGGTGCTCGTCTCCGTTGACGCCATCGACATCACTGGCTTTGAATAGAGCGTTATATACCGCCTCTTCAGTCGCTTCCACTACTGCCTGAAATAATGCCGTCATATTGTCATTGGGCAACTCTTCAAACGCATGCGTCTGTGTGCGCCGTTGTTCCGTTCGCCGCACGGACTCTGCAGTTGAAAACGCCAACGCATAGTCACCCGATCCATTGGACATGGCGGAACCGGTTCTGCTGATACCCAAAAACGCACGCGAAGCCAGTCGGCGCAAATTGCGATCCGACAAAGGTGCATCCGTTGCAATAATTATCATCACAGATCCGTCTGGACTCGTCTCAGTCGGCATCTGCTGAGCCGCCAGAACCGACGCGTTCACAGGTGTACCCATGATGGTCAGTTCCCCGCCGTAATTGGTCTGCACCAGCACGCCTAGCGTGTAGGCTCCGTCTGCAACAGGCAACACCCGGGAACTGGTGCCAATACCGCCTTTCCATCCGAAACTGACCGTGCCCATGCCAGCACCCACACTGCCCTCTGCCACTGGCCCACCTGTTGCTGATTCAATTGCAGCAATCGCATGTTCTGGCCTGACCGCACGCAACCGGATGTTGTTGATGCGACCATCATTCGTTTCACCAACGACGGCATTTACAGACCTCACCTGCTCGTTGCCCGGTTGCCTGAGCGTCCAGTCAATAACACCTGCTGCGACTTCGGGAACAGACAAGGTGTTAGTGAGCAGAATAGGGGTTTCGACCTCACCCAGCTCAATAATCTGAGTGGTGCCCATCATTTTTCCGAAACCATTGCCTTGTGCAAATCCGGCAGGCACCTTGTTCTGGAACAGATTACCTGAATGGGGGATGATGGCTGTCACACCGGTGCGAATGTGTGGCTCGTCTATCAAGGACACCTGCCCCACCAACACCCCAACCACGTCAGTGATGGCGTTAAACTGCCCAGCTTGATAGATGCCTGGGGCAATCCCTGCCTCACGGGCACGCGGGTCATAATCATTGGCGGACAACACGCCACTTATCAACATTAACAGCAGCACACTACTGAAAGACCGCATGCACAACATCCTTTTGTTTGATAAAAAGTTAAATGGACGTCTGCTCAGGGTTTGGTCAACAACCAATCCGATGCAGAAATCCGATAGACACAATGTTCACGAAGCACATGCCCCGGTGGGACAGAAGGATGTTCAAACGTCGCTGGATCGCGTGTCATCGCCAGTCTCTCCATAACGGCGCTGGACGGGGTGTTGACTACCGACGTAAATGACACAATTTCAGTCAATCCCACCACACTGAAGCCATAGTCGATGCAGGCACGTGCAGCTTCGGTCGCGAACCCTTTCCCCCAGGCACTACTTTTCAGGCGCCAGCCAATCTCAACACAGGGATTAAAAGGCAGATCAATAGTCGGGGCATGCAAGCCGACAAACCCGATAAATTCTCCGGTGGATTGTACTTCGACGGCCCACAAGCCCCAACCCTGCCTTTCCAGCATCTGCCGACAATTTTCGGCCCAGCCTTCACTCTGTTGTGGCGACAAGCCACCCGGAAAATATTTCATCACCTCAGGGTCTTCATTCATGGCAACAAATTGCGGGACATCTTCCGGCTTCCATTGCCGGAGGATCAGCCTTGCGGTTTTGATGGGGGCGACAGTGGTCACCCCAGCAAACTCGCAAACACGCCGCGATACCAAAGCACTGCAGCGATCACAATAACAGTGCCAAGTACTGCCCAGGCTTTCCATGGCCGTTTCTTTTCAGCAAATGGATCAGCCAGTGACCGACTTGCCCCTGCTGGCAGTTCTGCCAGACCTGTGAGAGATGCCCCAAATGGCACATTTATCCGCGCGCGTGTATTCACAGCCCAACCATTGGCATCAAGCAGCGGCCCAAGATTACGTCGCCGTAATGTCAGATAGGCCATGAACACCGACGGGCCGGAAATCAACAACATGACGCCCACCAATACCAATGGGATCTGCCACAACGCCAATGAAAACAAACCTGCCGCAACGGCGGCGAGTGATGTCCCTATTGCGCCTACTGCCAGCCCCATGGCTGCAAAAATACCCGCGAATTTTGCAATATCAAAATTCGAAGCAGCCTCTTTAGGCGCGGCAACGTTTGTGACACCTGCCGTTGTTTTTGCCTCGATGTCTTTATCACGGGAGGCCGCGAAATTTTGCAATTGCGTCTCGATGAATGCAGCAACTCGATTGTAGGGTGACCAAAAAGCCTGGCGCAGACTGACCGGCTGAGCGACTACCTTATTCACGGTGGCACGCCAGTCTTTGCCTTGACGGTCATAAAAAATCCCGTTGCGCCCAGGCACCATCAACTCGTCAACATCACCGCCGGTCAGCGCCGCAACAATAGCCAGCGGCGCCTCTCCTTTGCGTTCACAGGTGCAATACACCAGATAACAACCACTGAACGGCGCCATGGTGGCATGCCGCCCCATGTCATTTACCCGCATCACCAGTTCGCAGCTACGCTGATCGAGATATAAGGTGCCGGCCTGAAAAATTGCTTTTTCTTCGCCGCGATAGAAATCACTCAGGGACACAAAATTCTGCAGCAGTGTCACCAGATCACGCTGATAGCGCACCAGTCTTTCAACTGCATCAACGGTTGCAGCAAAACTTTTGGCGGCTAGATCCTGCTCGATCAGAGCAGCCAGTTTCGCCTGACCGTCTCCATCTACGATGGCCTTAAGTCTGTCTACGCCCAGCTTGTGGACGGCTGTCTCTGGCCGTGCCGCCTGCCAGTTGCGCCAGACGGACAAACGCGCTGATACAGCGCCCCACTGTTCGGCAGTCAATACGCCTTGTTTCGCAGCGATGTCTCCCAGCAAAGGGGTGATGACCTGATTAAGCAGATGCTGAATGGCTCCTGCCCATGCTGGGTTAACACCTTCGGCTAACGGCAGTGACTGACCAGCGCCGACTGAGGCCAGTGGCAAGACTGCTACATCAGCATCGAAATTGCCTATCGCCCGGTTGTTTAAAACCGCATAAACCGCAGGAGCAGGGTTGAGCGCATCCACAGCACGCGCATCAAAAGCTGCCAGTTTGCAGCGCACAAAATAATCATCCACTTTAGCCTGCACTTTCTCGAAGATGGCAACCGCTTCTGCTGTTTTGTCTCCCAATGGCTGGAATTGCGCATCACTCTCCGAACCGGCTTTGTGCCAGTCCAACACGGCCTGAGCCTGTGTGTAGAAAGCAGAGACCGACGCGGATGTCACACCGTTAACACCACTTCTGTCCGGTGATCCGCCTTGTGTGTCGAGAATCTCGGCAATCAGTTGCCGCACAACAGCATCGTTGCTCAATTCAGCGGCAATAACCCCATCGCCGTTAAAGTGGTCGGGTGAAAACAAACGTGTCGTATCGGAAAGATCAGCGACGTCGAGCGCGTCGTCTGGCGCTTTGCCCATGTATTGCAACACCGTCAAAGCGGTCGCTTTGATGGCAGCGCCCTCTGCGTCGTGGTCTGCGATGGCAGATACAGGCAAACCTTGATCCTGAAACAAAATGGAGGCATCCACCAGACGATCACAGCTCCATTTGACTGCAGCAAGAATTTCCGGGACGCGGATTTGGCCGTCACCATCGCAATCCAGCAGCGCAGCAGTGCGTGTGTCAAACTCCAATCCGGTTGTTGGGCAGTTCAGGACTGTCCAAAGTTTTGGGTCCAGCTCTGACAAATGCTTGAGATCGTCTGCGGTTTCAAGTTTGACCTGATCAAACCCGCCTGATCTGAAAAAGCGCCATGTGTGTTTTGGTTTGTTTTTATTCAGCACTCGATCAAGCACGTTATGAGCTCCAATTTGATGTTATGGGCTCGATAATAATGCAAGCGGCGCGCGCCACCAAGTGGGAAAGTGGGGTGACAAATGTCGGTGTTTATCAATTCCCCTTTATTTTGCTGAGCTCATCATTCAGGTCATAATTTTTGTCAGTCACAATCCTCTCCAGCACAACCAGGCGCTGCTTGACGTTTTCGAGCTCCTTTTGAATCTCGTTTTCGCTGATGCTGCTGACCTTGCGATCGAGTTTTGTCATGCCTTTACGGTATTCAAAGTACTGAGTAATCAGCACAATCAAAACGATATAAAACCAAAAGTTGTCAAATATGTTCATAACAGCCTCTCTTGTGAGCTCAATTTGATTGCCTGACACCCCATTTCAATTAAAACTGACGAGCTAAAAACCTACTTGACGTAGTCAGCCCGATCAAGCTGATGCACCAGCGTATTATCCTCACCGAACATTCGGTGGCCGACCGGTTTGAATCCCAGCCGCTGGTAAAAACGGTGCGCTCTGACGTTACTTGCCAAAGGATCGATAATAATTCCGGTTACATTGTTGGCCATAAAACATCGCTCAATGGCTTGCCGCATGATGATGGTGCCATATCCTTGACTTAAATAATCTGCCTCGCCAATCCAGATATCAATGGCCCGTAAGTCATTAGATACGTCGCCCCAATAATGACTCTCCTCTTGTGCTGGATTGATGATCTGCACAAATCCAATAGGAACCCCGTTTACCTCCGCTACCAGTTGCTCACGCCAGAATGGTGTTTTGAGCAATTCTATCTCCCAGTCCCAATCGTCATTGGGATCAGATTCAAGAACATGCGGCTGCTCATCCCAATGACGTAGCAACGGAGCGTCATCAATACATGCTTCTCGCAAAATGACTCGAGTCTCGCTCATCTTTGTGACCTCATCACTGACGGATTCGTGTTTCTGCGACACCTGCAACATGGATCAAACTCTGACTTTCTCGCACAAGTGTTGTCAATTGCGCGCGATTTTTCACATGCGTCTTCTGATAAATGCGCGACGAGTGATCTTTGACTGTTTGCAGCGAAATAAACAACTCATTGGCAATTTCCTGATTTGTTTTGCCCGCATAAATGCCGCGCAAGATATCGGCTTCACGCTTGCTGATCCCAAATTGGTTCAGAAAATCATCTAATGACCGTGGCTGCGGCATCTGCTCATCAATGGCATGGTAACAATAGACAACCACCATGGCGGTATTAAACAGATAAAACACAAACGCAAAAATACTGTCGTAGTGCTGATACGTACTCAGCGGGGTAAACATGCCCAAGTGAATCAGTCCTGCGCCTGCTGCAAGTACAATCAACCACCGCTTTGCAACCGGGCTAACCACTACCTGCTTGCCTTTGAACAATATAACCAACAGTGACAATGCACTCACCATGGCCAAAATGGAACAGACCCCCGTGACACTGTCTTTGATTGGCCAGCCACTGAAATACATGCCTGAAAATACCGCAGCGCTTAGACCCGCCGTCAACAGCAGAAGTGGTAAGGCCGGCTGTTTTTGCAAACGTGCCGCCCACAACAACAGCATAACCAGGCTGACTAGCAGAAACGGCGCACCCATATGCGCCAGCAACGTTGCTACCCATTCAATGTTTTCGATTTCCATAAAACCGGATAACAAAATCCCGCTCCACAGACTGTAATAACCATATACATACAACAGGATCAGAAAATACTGCAGGTATTGAAAGCAGCCATTGCTGTTTGTCTGGCGGAAACGAAACAGCACCAGCAATCCGCCGGCGGTCATGGATAAACACAAGGTAAAGCTCAACCAAAGCGGCAAGGTATCCAGATTGATGTTGTAAATCAGCATGCAGGCGCCGCAACGTTATTTGTCTGATGGGTGGACGATGCTGGAAATATAACACCCGAACCGTTTTTGGCAGCCCTACCAAAGTAGGAATCTGCAAATCACTACCTTGGTAGGTTTGCATGGGGCAAAAACAGGTCTAATTTTGGTTTCAAGAGTGAATCATCAATCCGCCCGTCACACTCTGAGGAAACTGATATGAGCAATGAGCTGAATAGTGAAGAGCAAAACCACACTCATAAAGAATGGCCAGAGCCTGGCATAGGCAGCGCGCTTTCCTGCGGCTGGAGCAGCATGAGGAGCAACTTTCTGGTGCTGTTTCTCGCGGTGTTGGTCGTAACGGTGTTTATGACACCTTTGCAGTTCGACGGTCCAGGGCCGCACGGCGGTAGCACAGCGCTGACTGAAATGCTCGAACTGGCTTATGCACTTCTGCTGTATCCCATTGTGAATTATGGCGCTGACATGATTTTTGTCAGAGGTGTCAGGGGGGATCATGTAGAGGTGAAAAGTATTTTTGATGGCTTCAAGAACTACATTAATGTGGTGCTGGCTTCACTGCTGACCATTGGTTTGATTGGCATCGGTACCATTGTGTTCCTGATACCCGGCATCTATGTTGCCTGCCGACTGGCGTTTGTATCGTACCTGGTCATGGATGAAGGACTAGACCCTATCGCCGCCGTAGAAGCAAGCTGGAGAGTCACCCGCGGCCACGCCTGGAAGATTTTTATGCTGGGCTTTCTGTCTATTTTTATATTTTCCTTTGGACTGGTATTACTGATCGTGGGGGTATTTCCCGCCATCATGTGGATCAAAGCTTCATTTGCAGCACTTTACCTGTCGATAACCAGCCAAGGCACACTAGAACCTGACCTTGCACCCTGATCTGTTTTGCCGTCCTGATTATCGGATGGCAATAGGGTTGATGACGGTCTGCACCGCACCTTTGAACTTTGGTTGGCCAAGCACAAACATAAATTCCTGAGCACCGTCGGCGGCTAACGCTGCGGTGTTCATGCTCTCCAGAATATAAACGCCTTGTTTCGCCAACAGGGTCTGGTGCACAGCAAAAACACGTTGAGGATTTTCAAAAGGGATGACCTCCAATGCGGGCGTGTCCGCGCCAATGGCCACCACACCCAAGTCAGCCAGATAGTTTGCTCCCTCGACACCCAGACCAGGCTGAACTGAAATAAAGCGCTGGTTATCGTTACCTAACAGTTGCATCCAGCCGGTATGAAACAGCACAACATCACCGGATTTGATCTGTATGCCCTGAGCACTCGCGGCCGCCTGAATCTCTGCGCGATTAAAGGCCGTGCCTTCGCTGACCATATCCACACCAAAATGTTTTGCCATATCCAGCAACACACCGCGTGTCACAATTGGCGGAATGGTATGAGTGCCCAGCTCAGCAAGCCCGCCATCGGCAACAATCTGGGCACTTGTGAGGCCGTTGTAATACTGGTTGCCAATGCCAAGGTGCCCCAAACCATCAATTTGGGAACCAATTCCGAAACTGGTGGTGACACGTTCATCATTGGAGGTCACTGCGTCTGTACCAACCGGCACATTCGCGCCCGAGGCAATGATGTCAATTGAAAAGGTACGCGTACCGTATGCGGGCGAATCTTCGGCAGTCTCAACACCCAGTGAGTAAACTTTACCGGTTGTGATCAGCTTCGCCGCTTGCAACACAATCTCTGCGCTGAGATTGTTTGCTGCACCGATGCGATCATCGGCACCAAAACGAGAGGGCACCCAGTCCTGCGCCATTACTGCGTCGATCAAGCTTGCGCCCATGACCACTGAAACAATCAGTCCCTTCATTTTTTTTGTTGTCATTGTGAGCCCCTGTCTATCACACCACGCGTTAAAACTGTCTGGAACTGATGATAGTGGATTCCCAACGATAGGAAACAACTTTTTAAATGGACCATTGACAGAATGTACTTTCTACCACAAAGTACTCTCCATGCAGCCTGTTACTGGTTGTAGAAAGTTAGTAACTGACCTTAACCCACTAAAATTTCAGGAGAGTAAAAAATGCAGATCAGTCGTGACGAAGCCGCTCAGGCATTGGCAGATATCAGAGATGCGCGTGGACGTGTGAATCAGCTTCATGGGTACAGTGATGCTGCGCCATTTCTCATCCTTTGGGGTTTGATCTGGCTGGTTGCCAATTCAACAACCCAATTTGCACCTGATGCAGCCAATATGACGTGGCTCACGGGCATCATCGCAGGCTCGGTATTGACCGTGGTATTAGCCACGGCTCAAGCACGGCAGCGCGGCAGCAGAGATATCAGCAGGCATAACGAAGCGTCACAGATGGGTGCCCGTCTTGGCATGACGCAAGGTGTTGTGCTGGTATTCTTTATCGGGCTGATGGCCATAGTCTGGCCCTTTGACGCTCGCCAGTTTAATGCGCTGATCTCTTTGTTTTGGGCATGCGCCTACATGGCCGCCGGGATTTGGATAGGCATGAGACTATTCTGGATTGGAGCAATTACCACGGCGGCCATTCTGTTCGGCTATTTTTCACTCGAACAATACTACGCGCTGTGGATGGGTTTGGCTGGTGGTGGAAGCTTGATTGCTGGCGGACTGTGGCTGAGGAGAGTGTGATGGAAGGTCCTGATGAAGTCATTCACCAGTCAACAAGATTGCGTATAAGTGCGATTCTGAATGCACTTGGCGCCTCAGAATTGATGGAGTTCAGCACCTTGAAGGCGCTGATGGGCGCAAGCGATGGCAATATGGCAACCCATCTGACCGCGCTGGAAAAAGCGGGATATATTGCAGTTACCAAGGACTTCCTGGGGAAAAAACCACGAACACGAGTTGCATTGACTGAAGCAGGACGTCGTGCATTTGCAAAACACGTGGCCTATCTGAAAGCATTATTGGATGCGCAATGACTTGCCTGCGCAACCACAATGATTGTCTTGAGATATCAGGTTTTTTTCGCCAATGCGTCTTTTAGGCCGGCAAAAGGATTGTGCGTTGCGGGAGCCAGCTTTTTATCGGCCCGGCCACCGTAGCGCACAAAGTCGACAAATTTGCTGTGTTCTTCATCGTGACAATACAGGCAGAGTAACTCCCAGTTACTGCCATCGGCCGGGTTATTGTCGTGATTGTGGTCAACATGATGGACTGTCAACTCACTCAGATTGGCGCGGGTAAATTCCCGCGCACAACGACCACATATCCAAGGGTAGAGTTTAAGCGCGCGATCACGATAACCAACTTCGCGCTTTGCAATATAGTCGCGCTGGGCCTCCAGAATTTTGTCCAATTTGCTTTTGCCTTCAGCTTCTTTAGCCATACCCAGCCTGCCCGTGTTACCTGCTGCATAAAATGTAGCACACTCCAGCGGCTGCCCGTGGATATAAAAAAGGGGGCCAGCACTTACATGCCAACCCCCTGAAACTAAAAGCCTTCCAAGCAGGGACTACATAAGCTGACGATGAATAGATCTGAAGATATCCACAAAAGTAGGCACGCGCTCGATCTTGATTGGCATATGTAGCCGCCGCGCGACATCACTGGCTGAAATGAGACCGCGGATGTGATCATGAGCACGATCAACCACCAGGCAGTGCTGCTGCCCGGTACGTTGCAAAGTTTGAACAATGTCGCCAATGCTGGAGCGCTCTAACTGCTCCAGATCAAGCGCCAGAATTGAGCGCTTTGGACACATCATATCGCTGACAGAGATTTCGCCGAGCCTCTCCCCATTGGCGACCCTGATCATAAAATGCTGCTCACTCAGATCCTCGCTGCTGATGGTACCGATGAACTCATTATCTGCATCTACAACCAGATTCATGCGTACATGTGCTTTACGCATCAGCAGTTCAACATCAACTGCTCGCGTCGAACCCTCAATTGTCATTGGACGATGTTTTTTGAAATCAGTAAAAAACTCTGTTGCTGGCGAATGAATATCCAGATCGTTAAATTCATCGGGCTGCACCATATGGGCAACACTATCAACAGGAAATAAAGTAATTGTGTGCATAAAACTCTCCTGAAAAATTCTGGCATATGACCCAGTTGCTGAAATTGCTAGCAACAACTGTCAATAAAAAACGAGTCAGATCAGAGAGCTTATTGCGGGCGGACCGCGAATATCATGAAGGGTGTAGCATTGCTGCAGAGCAGGTAGAACCTGCTGTGAGATCTTGCCAAAGTGCAAACGCAAAAACGTAAGATCAAAATCATTCTGAGGAATGTCTGCACGATCGTCAGTAGCATATCTTGAGCAAAGGAAATCGCCGTCACTCAGATAGTGAGTTACTTCGTTTGCATTCTGCTGTGAAAAAGTTTCCGCATTGGCAAACGACAGCACACACAACAAGGCTGTTGTGAAAACTAGAAATTTGTATGCTGCCGATCTCAACACAGAAGAGTCCACTCGTTGTGAGTTACATCAATAGACCAAACCAGTCTATTCCTTTCTGTGTCATTGTCAAAGCCACTATCAATAAATATTTATTGCCAGAAAACACTCGCCAGTAACTTACAGGGGCAGCGCAAAATAGCGATTGAACCCGGATCCGCCGGTGGAACCGGCATCAAAAACAAAACCGTAAACCGGTTGGCCTGCTGCATTCAAATGCACCGATCCTCGTACCCATCCACCCTGAATGCCCTCAACAACTGCTTGGGGCTGAGACCAGACGCCGGGGGCTGTGGAATAAACGTGGAAAATTGAACGCGACTGCATCTCGATAAACAACAGATGTAAAGTCGATCCATGCACAATCAAATCCGCACCGACTTGCTCGGAATCAATCGCATTCGTCACTACCGCCAATGGTGCAATTTGTACTGCCTGGGTTAACTCTGCGTTACGTGAAAAACGTCGCTCGTACAGAAGCCCACTTTGCTCACGGTAAACCAGCACGGTCTCACCCGACTCAGGCAGCACTACCATCGGCACTATCGCACCATTTTCGGCATCTGAAGAGCCCAGATTGGATGAAAACATTTGCCGCGCAGACAGAGAACCGTCTGGAAACAAATGCCGGACAAACCCGCTGCCATCACGTCCTGTATATGCCATCGTAACAGTGTCATCCGGCCCCGTAACCAATACCGGACCCGACAGGTCAGGAGCAACATCTACATCAATTTCTATCGGCTCTCCCCAGGCACCTGCCGCCGAGCGAACCTGCAGAAACAGCTTGGCTGATCCACCGTAGAGCGTTACCAGACTGCCGTCGCTGCGTGCTACCAGATCAGCAAACTGGGTGGGTGGCTCTTGCGGTGTAGCAATACTCTGGCTGTTTACCCGCCAAACGCCTTCACCCGCCTCTGCGCCATCCATCTCAAACGCGTGGTAGAACACCTCTTCACTTATCTGATGAATGATATGGATTGTCGAGCCCGTTTTCACGGATGCAACGCCTTCAAGATCACCTATATTCGGTCGATTATTGCCATCCACTTCACGCCAGGATTGCCCAAAGTCAGTCGATTTTACAGCCATGAAACGGTTATCGGTTTCGGAAGGTTCCATAAAAAAGTATAGGTGCCCCGTGTCCGACTGGTAAGGCCCAAGTCTGGCCGGCGTCTCAACAAAGGTGCCACCCAAATGGTACGCCGGCGCAATCAATTGCAACTCTGCGCTGGCATGCCCGGGCAAGGGTCGACCAAAACCATCAACCACGCGGAGTTCAAACAAGGTGTTATTGTCAGCAAAGGTGGGGCCATCCGAAAACCGTCTGATCACCAACGGCCACTCCCACTCGAGCGCGTCATTTACAGTCCGCCATACCGGCGTGGCCGCGACAGCGTTAATACCGGCACCATCATCCCAATTTATGTCAATGGCGCCGAGGAGACGCTCAGTCTCCGCCCCATGAGGGTAGGCGGGTGTTTCAATCACTGAAAGCACCGGCGTTGCAAAATCTGGATACGGAAACTTGGCAAAACCAACAGGCAACCAAGACTGACCTGCCTGTCGATATTGCAGGCTCAACACATGCCCTTCTGGCGGCGACATTGTGGCCTTCACCTGTACTCTGAACCGAAACGGCTGATCGTACAAAATATCGGCTGACGCATTTTCTTCAGCCGCCCATCCCGCATCAGCATTTAATCCAGCGTTGGCATCACTGCGTACCCGAAACGCCAACCACTGCAGATCAGGCGCGAAAGCCGTAGTGACTGATTCGCGCTCTGCCGTATCACAGGCACTGACAAGCAGCGAGAGTACAATAAGGATTAAGCAGGAAAAAAGAGGTATTCCGACGCGACGCTGACTCATAACAACTTGCAACCCATCATATATTTCAGTTGAATCCTAAAAACCATAGCGGATGATACTGAAAATACTGTGACGATCATGTGACTCGCGCTTCAGCGCGCCTAGTCAGAAGTCCAGATCCTTCTGAAGCTACACCGCACAGTTCAGCGATTGACCCAACCGCCACACACGGGAAACACTTGTCCCACAAAACAGTCTGCCGCATTACTACACAGGTAAGCCGCAAACAGCGCATCTTCGCGCGCAGCGACCAATCGCCCAAGAGGCACTTCACGCGCCAGTCTCTCCTGAAACTTCGGGTTGGCTTGCACCGCGCTTTGTCATTAGCGGGACCGCAGTCCTGATGAGCCCGGGTAGTGGATTAACCAGTGCCACAAACACCGATTGCCATTCAGCAACATCCACCTGGGCAGCAGCCGTACTCGGCGCCAGTTCAGTATCTGATTTTATATTCCTTGGGTCGCCTGTGTCTCAACCGGTGCAGACTGGCATTTCCAGCAAACGTCAAAACTTCCATCATTCTCTTCGTTACACTCGCCGCACACCCATGCGGCCTTAGGCGACGGATTCTCTACTTCGCGCGCAATAAGTTCAGTTGCGGCGATGTAATCATGATCATTCAGAATCCAAAGTTCATGAAACGTATTACCGATACCATGTTGAGCACCGACCGGGACAGTCTGCTCATTTTTGACGTAGGATTCTATATCGTTCAACGCCAATATGTTTTTTACAGAGTGCAATACAACGATATTGTCGTGCGTGTAGATATGTTTCATAGAGGCATCTCCGGATGAAGCTGTCTGCTTCTTAATGACCTGAAATCACTACTGGATAGAAAACGCCAGTTTTGAAAGTCCCTCTCGCTCACTGGAGAACGAAATTGCAACCGCTGATACTTTCCCCAAGACACTATTCTCGTCAACAAAGCCCCAAATGCGCGAATCTGCACTGTTGTTTCTGTAATCACCCATAGCAAAGAGTTTTCCTTCTGGAACAACAATTGTTCTACCCACATAAGGAATCCTTCTTTCCTTGCTTAATTTGTAAGCATGCTGGACGCCTGCAATCGTCTCGGTACCGATTATCTCAGCATCGGTTGACTCAATCACAGACTGTTCTAAACGAGCACCATTTACATAGATTTCATTGCCTTCAATTCGAATGCTGTCTCCCGCAATCGCCATCACTCGCTTGACGTAAAGCACATCCTCATGAGGAGGAATGAAAGTAATAATATCCCCGCGCTCTGGATGCCCCCATGCAAAAAGGCGTTTATTCAGAAACGGTAGAGAAGGCCCATAACTCGTTTTATCTATCCAAAGCACATCGCCTGGCAAAATTGTTGGCTCCATAGAGCTAGTTGGTACGGGAGACCAATCCGCGTAGGCTGTGCGAAAAAAGATCAACAGAAAAACAAACAGCAAGAGCGCCCTGTACTCACGAACCAATGACTTGATTTTCAACACGTCTATTTCTCCCGTTTCAACATTGCCTTAGAGGATATTATCGCGAACCGTTTCAGAAACACACTACGTTCAATCGGAAATAGATATGCGACACCCAGCCACGTCAGCCATTTAAGAACTTCACTTACAGCACTGACAAAGTCGGCCCCGCTCCAGAACATAAGACGAATTCCTGTTTTCTGTTTGCTAAACCCTACAATTGGGTTTCCTTGCAAGAACCAAACAGGATGTGAGTGTCAAATTTTACTTTCAGCACTTGGAAGGTTGCTGTCGATTTCATGCGCCAGCCAGTGCACTCTTTGACTCAACATGCAGCTTGAAGCGGTTTAGAATTGCCTGCCAACCATCTCGCTGCTGCTCGATCGAGTGTGTTTCCTCGCTATCAAATGAGACCCTGACCGACACACCATCTGGACTGTCGTTGAATTCGACTTGGGCTTTCCGATCTCCAAGGTCGTATTCGATCAGGCTCTCTTCTACAACTTTGGTGTAGGTACCTTCAAAGTCAAAACCGAAACTGCCGTCCTTGGCCTCCATTCGAGAACTGAACTTACCGCCAGGCCGAAGATCGACGGTAGACTTTGTCGTGTGCCAATCGTCGGAAGCCGTGTTCCACTGAACGATATCCTCAGGGGTACAATACGCCTTCCATACCGAATTGATTGGTGCATGAACGATTGTGTTTACTGAAATTTTCATGGTCCCTCCAAGTGTGTGCACATTTCCTTGAATATCGTCTCAATGTCTACTGTCGCTTTCTGCGTTTTGTCTGTCATTGACAAAATACGAGGCAAGTTCAAAAGCTACCCATAGCCAGCCATATTTTACTGGGGTTAATGTCCCTCAGCGCACCAACGTCGGTAAGCTGTCGTCTTATCGCTCAGAAATAGTCGCTTCACTCGTTTTTGTGCTCTTTGGTATATAACATTTGCTTAAAGGGCAGGCTACAGCCCATCCCAGTGAGTGAAGCGGACGATTTGAACCAGTTGTCATTCGCTGCATAACCGATTGCATATACTAGGCACCGCTTGGTACAGGCATGAATAATGTGACAACCCATTGAACACTTTTGTCGAGGTACAGCCAGGGATCGCTGATGCCAAGTACTCAGCCATTGGCGGAGGAGACCAATTGTCGTCGCCGCCGTGCCAAATATGAGTCTTGACCGATAGCTCGTTGAGAGAAGTTTTCCAGGGCTGCACATAAAGGCCAATGTCTCTAGCATAGCCTCGTACTTGGCCGACAAAACAGGTTTTCAGTGCTTTGGTGAGGGCGAGGCGGAATTCAGGGTTAACTGCCAATAACTTATCTTCACCAGTGGCGCTGGCAAACAGCAAACGAAATAATAAGTTTGGAGAAATCCAAGCGAGAAACCCCTGCCAATAAGATAACAATATGAACAGGGCCGGTGCTGCTTTTGCCAGCCGGAATACATGTTTTCCAGCCATGGCATCAAGATAACTGCCAGCATCCAGTGGTGCGGCTGCAGAAACCAAATGCAGGTTTTCGACGCTACCGGGCATGTGGCGGATGATTTGTATTGCAATAAATGCTCCGATTGAAAAACCTACAAAATCGACTTTTTCCCCGGAGGCTATTCTTGAAATTTCCGCAGCCAGAGCTTTGTAATAAGCCTCTCCTTTGAGGGATGGATCAACAGAAAATCGATCTAAACAAATAAACGTCAAATCGTGACGCTTTCCTTCCAAATCAAAAATGCTGCCTTCTTCTGGTGCTCCAGGCGCTCCATGAAAGTAGAACACTATGCGTCCATTATTTGAGCCGAACTGGCAGGTTTTCAAAGGTCTCTCCGGCTTATGCATAAGGCCTTGCAACAGCGGAGCGAACGGAGTGAGCGACGAGTCAAGATTCTTGCTGTAGCCATTTCAGCCTCCTAAATTCGACCGTCTGCAACCGGCGTATAGTGCTCGACTGTCGGGAATGGATCATAGAAGTGGTGAAGCAATGAGCGCCACTTTTGATACTGTTCCGAACCACGAAACCCGATTGTATGGTCTTCTAATGCTTCCCAGTTAACCAGGAGGATATATCGATTGGTGTTTTCGAGACATCTTTGCAGCTGATGGGATCGATATCCGTTCATGCTGATGATGATCTTTTGAGCTTCCTTGAAGGCACTCTCGAATTCATCAGCTTGACCGGGCTTAACATCTAGTATCGCTACCTCGAGTACCACTGGGCTCTCCTATGCTTCATAATGCCATGCTAACGCGCCGGTTCGGCGCTGCAAACCATCGGCGCTCTCAATCTTTGCCGCCAGATTATTGAGTCCGTAAGGTGCCTTGCTCTTTGGATAGGAGAAATGCGGTTTAAAAACAGTTTCAAGCGGATAGTCCAGAGCGTCAACCAGCTCTGCTTCGTGTTCTTCATATCTAATGCGCAGGCATTCAAGAGCCGCCTCCGCAACTCGAACACCAAGACGGGGCGGGTTCGGAGGAGAGCTATCACGTGCGGTGCCCAAGAAAACTAAAAACTTCATCTAAAACTCCCGCTGATGATTTGGTGCATAAGGCCTGGTTCAGCCTCAGCTGGTCTGGTACTGATTGTTATGCATTTGCTTAATCATTGTTATGCAGCATGGAGTTTATCCCGCCCCAACGACCTGAATCAGTGGGCAGCACCTCCACCGCTCCGGATTGGCTATTGCGCCGAAACAGCAAACCCGATTTGCCGGATAAAGTGCGCGCGGACACCACGCTGCCATCTGGGAGCGTGACTTTTGTTCCAGCGGTGACGTACAGCCCAGCTTCAACTATTGAATCATCACCTAGCGAAATTCCTATTCCCGCGTTAGCGCCAAGCAAACTTCGTTGACCGATAGAATTTACCTGCTTCCCACCGCCTGACAAGGTGCCCATGATTGATGATCCTGCGCCAACATCGGATTTTTCGCCGACTACAACACCCGGAGTTACTCTACCTTCAATCATGCACTCACCCAGACTACCTGCATTGAAGTTCACGAACCCTTCGTGCATGACAGTGGTTCCTGGAGCCAAGTGTGCCCCTAGCCTTACGCGATCGGCATCAGCTATACGAACCCCAGGAGGAATTACGTAATCCACCATACGAGGAAATTTGTCGATTCCGAATACCGTCAAGTGGTGATGCTCGCTCGCAACCAGCCTGCGCAGCTCTTCTACCTTGCTAGGCAGAACTGGTCCAGCTGAAGTCCACGCGACATTGGTGAGCAAGGAGAATATACCCTCTAGGTTTAGCTCATTTGGCCTGGCCAAGCACTCTGAAAGCAAATGCAAACGAAGATATGTTTCCTCTGTGCTTGCCGGTACATCGGAAAGATTACTAATCTCAATCTCTACGAAGTCACTTTGAATGAGCCCAAGCTTCTGGGACAAACAACTTCGCCCTATTTTTTCATTATCGCGGGGAAACCAACAATCCAAAGTCACCCCTGACTTAGAATCAAAATAACGATGTCCCACTCTCTTAATTGTCATTTAACCTCGCCGGATTGGCACTTTAATGCATAAAGCCTGAATAACCCGCGAAGTTTGGAGCGCGTGAAGCGCGCGAAAGAGCTTGTCGGATTCATTCACTTGTTAGAGCTGTACCGGCCGCCTTTTTAGCAGTCGGCACCGCCCGCTCTTTCTTCCACTCCCAGAGCACGTTCATTAGATTGCCCGCAACGATCAATCCTGCACCCAAAACCAGGTAAGCGTCTAAGCGCTCACTGTAAACTACACTCCCCACCAACGCTATAAGCGGCAGTCGCAGGGAATCCATTGGAATCACCACCGTGGCATCTGCCAACGACAGGGCACGAACCATGCAAAGGTGAGCTGTAAGTCCGGTAATGCCCACCACTATCAGCCAAGGCCATTGCGCTGCGGTGGGAGTGACCCAATCAAAGGCGGCGGGCAGTAACCCCAGAGGTAGCTGAATCAACATCATGTAAAAGAGTATGGACAGCGAGCTATCACGACCGGAGAGCTTCTTCGTGAGCGCGTGTGACAATCCATAAGCCACGGCACCGCCAAGCACAGCGATGGCGGCCGGATGAACAACCACCAACCCAGGACGAAGGATAACTGACACGCCGACGACACCCAGCATGATGGCCAGCACCCGCATACCAGTAATACGCTCGGCCAGGAGGATTGCTGCAAACACAGCCGTCCAGATCGGTACTGTGAATTCGATGGCGAAAACAGCCGCTAGCGGAATAAATGCAATGGCATAGAACCAGCCAAACTGACCGCAGAAGTGCGCCACATTCCGGACGAGATGAACTTTGATGTTCTTGAGGGAGAGCTGTTGCCAACCCTTTTGACTGAGAATTGTCGAGATCAACAGCAGCCCAATAAGACTCCGGATAGCCAGGATCTGGAAAGTGCTGAGATCCTCTGAAAGCTCACGCGCCGCAACCGCCATTGCCGTAAAGGAAAGCAGCGTACCGCCCAACCAGGCAGCGGAAAGCAGAACCGGATGACTCATGTTCCTAGTTCCTCTCGATGCTCTCTAACGCTTTTCTTCAGCGACCAAATCGTGCTGGCGAGGTTTTTGTCTAAGCACAAGACATGACGGCATGTATTGGTCCGGCTGCAAGAAGTTTTTATGTGCCACGTGTTTCCACCTTCTTCATTCTTGAACCTTGTTGAGATCGACGCTGATATCGATGCCCCATATATATTGATGTCAGAAGCAATATCAGCAATCCAACTAGCATGGGCAAATACATGCTCTTGATTATTGACTCTGAGTTCAAGACGTCCGGATATCCCGTTTGCCACAGAACCCACTGCGAACCAATATTGGTCGCAATTGGCGGGCCGCCAGTTGCTAGTATTACTATTGCGTCTTTGCTTTCTGGGTTGATACGTACAGCGCTATTAATAGCCGGGTCATTAGCACCATCATGTCCGAATACAAAGTCACCACCTTCAGTTGGTGAATACAAAATTGTACCCAGACCCCAAATGTCGACGCCTAACGTTCTGCCGTGAGGCTGACGCATGGTCTCCAGCGTGGATTGATCGAGGATAGCATCATTACCTTGACCTGGAATCTGTGCAAGGACAAACCTGGCAAGATCAGAACTTGATGTGATGAATCCCGTTGCAGCATCTGATGCGTATTTATATATAGGTGCGGCCTGTCCGTTTCTGTCATACGACCCAGCGTTATTCTCAATATCTCCCATGTAAATATAAGTAGAGCGCGTCATTCCAAGGGGCTCGAAGAACGTTTTCGCCATATACTCCCGAAATGTTGTTCCAGTGACCTCTTCGATCAATAGTTGAAGTATCAGATACCCGCCACCCGAATATCTCCATACCGAACCGGGTTCAATTCCGACAACGATCTCCACATCTCGGTTATTGGAAGCCCTGGGATTGGACAGAGAATCCTCTAAGGCTGGGATTTCTTCATCTGCACTGTAGTCACCAAACCCCAAACCATCAACCAGGCCGGCGGTGTGACTAAGTAGGCGGCGTGTAGTAACTTGGTTATTGTCAAATTCGCTCGAAGGAAACTCCCACCTAGTGAGATAGCTGGAAACAGGCATATCAAGATCAATTAGTCCGTCCTGAACGAGCTTCATTACCCCATTAGCTGCGAACCATTTACTCATTGATGCAGTCAGGAAAACCGTACTCCCGTCAATCGAATCATGTGAAGAGGAATAGTATTCAGCTACTACCTCGCCTTCCGCGATTACCAATAAGGCAGCATTCCCCGCATTTTTTGATTCCAATTCAAGAGAGGCCCACTGGAAAAATTCTTCTGTCTCGCCATGAGGGACAATTGGTTTCATCCACCAACCGTAGGAAGCATATTGCTTACACCAATACCTGTTGCCCTGGAAATGCCTTTGACCAATGAAGGATCTCAACGTCCTTGCGTAATCCGCATAGCCAGAATGGGTCAGTTTTATACAGAGCTTCAACTTCTTCTTTGGAGTGTGCTTCCACAACCCAGAGACCGCCTACAGGTATTGCATTGACTTCTTGGCGCAGTGAGCCCGCGATCAGTATGGTGCCTTGCCGAGCACCAAGCCATGAGATATGCAATCCAAGGTTCTCTTCTCGAACCGCCCGTTTATCCGCATGGTCTGTGAAACGCACTACAAATAGCATTCTAGGGAATCTCTCGAATTACAGCTATCACAGGCGATTCTCCTGCCTCGATACCTCCTGCAGGCAGACTCCACGCTTCGCCATCGGACTTTTCTTGCAAAAGAATCCTGCCTTCATGGTCTGTTATAACTTCCGCCAAGCAAGGTATTAGTAGGAGATCGTGACCGATTTTTGTCCTCATACCTCTGATGTAGGTTGAAGCAGCCATAAGCGTTACTCTGACATTTTAATCTTCAAATCCTGGCGCCGACGTTACCTAAACTACTATCGCCCCGGTAACCGGCGCAGCTTTTTTGTGTCCGAAACTTCACCCGAGCCCGAAAGGCGACTTGACGGCTTGGTTATGTTTCTTTTCAGACGACCACTTCATGGCCACTAATCTTGCTCATATTCGCCCAATGATCTGCGTAGTTGTCGTCCTTTCGGGTCCCGTGAGTCAATCCCTTTTGATAAATTACCGCAACGAATATATCTGCCACGGAAAACGATTTACCAATGGCAAATGCACTATCGCTAAATAGTCGAGGCTTAAGATTGCAAAGACATTTTTCTATCCATTCTGCTCTGAGGGCCTTTTTTTCCGATTCAATTAACTCTGGGCACAAAAAACTCAGTATCGATCTGTTCTGTGCCGGATGAATTGTGCTATTCACGTACTCGCAGACTTCTCTGACCTTGGCTCTTTCAAGAATGTCTTTTGGTAGTAAAGTGGATTCTGGACATAGCTCTTCAAGAAACTCCAGAATTGCAACTGATTCTGAAATTACTACACCGTCAATTGAAATAGCTGGCACATACCCATAAGGGCCAATTGATGCACTATTTTCAAACTGAATTTTGTAGGGAATTTTCTTGTATCTGAGCGCCCATTCAACTCGTTGAGAGCAATTGGAACCGTCAGCCGAATATAGTATTAGCTCCATGTCAGTGCTCCGAAACATAACGCCTTGCTGGCGAAGCCGCCCCGCGTGAATGCGTCCGAAAGACCATAGGAAGTGACTTAAGTGCTTTGCTAGGCATAAATACTCTTTACGAAGTAAGTTAAACACAGTGAAACAACAATAATAGAAACATTGATTGATGCGCGGATATACCAAGCAAAATGTCCATAGGAAATTCCTATTTTGCTAGAGCCTATAACGACTAAACCCATTAAACCAAACCACGGAGTAAAAAATACAACTGCATTCCACTTAACGAGCGAAACCGCCAAATCATGAAGCGCACCGCTGACAACAAAGGTGATAAATGTCGCAAATGATGCGGGTAAAAAAGTGTTAAGTGGTCTCATAACGTTACGAGATAAATAGTAGCCCCAGATAGGGTTCCAATAATGCCAAAAAACTGCGAAAGACTTAGCACCTAAAGATCGTGAAAGCATGTTTCTCATTGAATGGCTGGCACCTAAAGGAACACCATTTCGTTTCTTTACATATTGTGAAAGCGTTAATGAGCTGTGCATGATAATTTCGTAAGCCTCAACGCCGCAGATTCAGCGGCGCAGCTAGGCTGCCTCTGGTGTGGCCATATGGCCACACGAACTGAAATGAATTGTTAGTGTACTCTCACTTGCTGAAGGCACTCATGCATTCCTCTCGTAGTGCTCCAGTATGCGAGTTCTACCCTGAATGTCCATGGTCACCTTGCGTACGTGCTTGAAACCGTTCTTGAGGATTACACGACCTGAAGCTTGGTTCTCTGTCAGATGCCTAGCGTAAATCAGTGCAAGCCCATACTCAGTGAGTCCGAACCGCACTAGAGCGCCAGCTGCCTCCGTGCAGTAGCCGTAACCCCAGAAGGGAACCCCGATCCAGTACCCAAGATTGCCGTCAGTTTCCGTAATCTGAGTCAGACTTACTGTCCCGATCAGTTCTGCTGTATCTGAAATCGTGACTGCGTATACGACGCGCTCACCGGAGGCGAATGCCGTCGCGTGCGATGAGATCCAGTCCTCTGCCATACCGTCCTCATAGGGATGCGGTATGTTGATAGTCATCTTAGATACTCGTGGATCGCCAGCCAATTCTTGGACTCGGGCAGCATCTGCTAATGAGAACGTCCGCAGAGTCAGTCGAGCGGTGGTTAAAATGGGTTGTGCTTCCATGTGGCTTTGTCGCTCTTGGACGCTTTGTTAAAGATGACTTCCACGACGAACATTCAAGTCCTGGATGAACTGCTCCTTGTTCTTTGGCGAAATCATTATCGACTCACCCCGCCCGTAATCAATCCGGAGCCGATCTAGAGAAAGAGCTGGGCTTGATAGAGGACTGGATGTTGGCGTAATGCTCGTGATCTGTTTAATGGGTACCCGCCATTTGAATGGTCCACTCTTCACGAGAAGAGTTCTCTCGCTCAACGTATAGCTCGTACTCAGCAATAGCCAAATGGGTAGCGCTGCCCCAATAAGAATAGCTGGAAACGTTGCGACAATTTGAGCGACGCTGCCAGTACTGAAGGAAAGTCCAAATGCGACGAGGCATGCAATCACCGCCGCAAGCAGGACCACTGCCAACCACGTATCAATCTTTGATGTATAAACCTGCTCCATGACTTCTCTCTTGCTAACGCTCCGCTAATGTGCGCCGCTGGCGACGTCACTATTGAGCTGTTTGTTAGCAACTGACAATCTCCAGGCACAAACTAACAACACTCCGAAAACAATCCACTCGGCAAGTCGCTGCAGAATACCACGCAAATGTTCCAGCGAGCTGTCCAGCATTAATGTGAACAACATCAGCCACACAAATGCCAATACAAGCCAAAGTAATCTCATAAAAACAGAAATTCTTGGAGCCAGTGAAAGAAGCACAAGGCCCACGGCCGTCAATGAATACGTAAATAGTCCAAGCATATTATGAATAGTTTGACTCATGCTCCCTTCAACCGGGCAACCGATATCGCAAGGTGCAAGTGCAGATCCAATGTACGCAATAGGTTGCAAAATCAAAATCCAGTATCCAGCGCGGCTGGCTCCTCTCACTGGAGCAACGCCAGCTAGAGAAATTATCAGCATACTTGTCAGCAGACCAAATGGAACAAAACCCAGCCATCCAATAACCTGTGCGTACGATGTGCCAGTAGCATTGAGCTCACTAATGAACTGCCCGACATGCGAGTACCCAGGCTTCAGTGCTCCACCCCCGAACAACATAATCAAATAGCTAATAACAACAGCAACAATCAACCGGCGAATACCCATATAATTCCTATCCATAAATGAATCGATCGCCCCGCGGGTTGCTAACACTTTCCGACTGACGCCAATTGTTAGAACTATTTTTTATTTACTTGCGACCAATGATGCGGCATTAGCTTTTTTAGGGCTACAAACTGAAACTTGTTTTGTGGATTCGTAATTGCAACTTTTACTTTAGCACCCCAATGTATAAGTCGTTCTTGGCAGATCCCGCAAGGTGACAGAATAACAAATTCGCCTTCTTCAGATTCTCGGTACACACATAAGCTGTGCGTCACAGATTTGTTCAATTTATTTGCTTCAAGAAGACAAACTGCGGCAGCACCTCCCCATCCCGAAGGGTAGCGCAATTTTATTAAATCAATTGCAGCATTATATAGCTCTGGTTCCAAGCTCAATGTTCTTGAGTTCTAACGCCCGTGCTCACGCGCCAACGCAGCTGATCGCGTGCAATTGATGGTTAGGTAGCGCTCTGTACAACGCCCTACCACCCTTTACTAGTATTTCGGTTACATAAAAACCGGCGCACTCCAGTGCCTCACGTTGTTCTGATCGGCTCATGTACAACTGGTCATTGCCTAGTCCGTCGTCTCCATAATAGTGATCACAAAAAAGAAACATACCATCGGGCTTAAGCAGTCGACGCACTTGAGCGAATAACGCAGGCGCGTAGCGCT
>JAUSPW010000579.1 GCA_030652635.1 Pseudohongiella sp.
GGTCAGGTACGGCGCTACACTCCCCGTGCTTGTGCCAATCCAAGGCTGCGGTGGCCTTTCCGAAGCCGTGTCACCGACTCACTGCAGGTTATGCGCGTTGCAGCCAAACATGAGAGCCCCGGCGGTGCTTGCGGCAGAGTCAGACCAATCAGGCCACGCTTATCCGGTCAGTAGACACCGGAAAGAGCGTGAGCACTGTTCGAACTCCGAACGCGCCTGCGCGTGAGGGTGAGTTGCGCAGCGCCCGGTGGCTGCAGACCGGATGTGGCCGGTCTGACTCTGCCGCAGGCACCGCCGGGGCGGCCACTCTTTAAAGAGTTAAGTGGCGCTTTGTTTTCGACACTATCAGCGATCTTTTCTGAGTAAATGATGTGCTGACAAAGCCCGAGCGCCCTGCCTGACGGCAACCTCGCGTTGACAAGGCCAATGCGCTGGGGAACACTCAGGCTATGGATTATTACAACAACAACGCCGACCAACTGTTTCATCGTTATGAATCCCTACAGTCGGAGCGGGTTCATGAGCGTTGGCTGTCACTGCTGCCCACACAAGCGGGCCAAGCGTGTGACATCGGCGCCGGATCTGGCCGGGATGCACGTTGGCTGGCAGCTCAGGGCTGGGATGTGGTTGCCGTGGAACCCAGCCATCTGCGGGAACGAGCTACAAAAAATGACAGCACCCAGAATCCTGCAACGAACCTGTCAAAAACCGGCAGCATCACCTGGCTGGATGACTCACTGCCCGAGTTAAAAAAGCTGCGCGCGCTGGATCAACGTTTTGACCTGATCCTGATGAGCGCGGTGTGGATGCATCTGCCTGCCAGCCAACACCAACGCGCCATGCGTATTGTCAGCGAACTGCTCGCTCCCGGTGGTTTGCTGATGATTTCTTTGCGTCAAGGCCCCGATGACAACAACCGTTTTTATCCGGTCAGTGCCGAGGATGTTATCGCGCTTGCCCATGAACGCGCCTTGATCAACAAACACCAATCGCGCGGCCCGGATTCTGTTCGGCCGGAGATTGAGTGGGATTGTCTGGTGTTTCAGCTGCCGGATGATGGCACCGGCAGTTTACCGCTGCTGCGTCACATCATTGTTAATGACAATAAGTCTGCTTCTTACAAGCTGGGTCTGCTGCGCGTGCTGATACGCATCGCAGAAGGGGCTCCGGGTATGGTGACCAAACGCACGGATGACTGGGTCGAAATACCATTCGGGCTGGTGGGATTGTATTGGATCAAAACGTATCTGCCGCTGGTGCTCAAGCACAATCTGATCCAGGCTCCCAAGGCAGATCACCTTCAAAAAACGGGTTATGGCTGGGCAAAACCACAACACTTTTACAGCCTACAGGATCAGTCTGCTTATGATCTGCGAATCGGTGCCCGATTTGATGCTGAAACCGCAAAGCGACTTAGGGGAGCAATTCAAGACGCCTGCCTGAATATCAAAAAAATGCCCGCGACTTTCATCACCTACCCCGGACAAAACCGACAGTTGTTTGAATGTGAGACCCGAACTGTGCGGCCCAAAGATAACAGCTGGCAAATCACCAAAGAAAGCCTGCAGCAATTTGGCACGTTCAGAATCCCGGCACATCTCTGGCAAACCATGAGTCAGTATGCCTGCTGGCTGGAGCCGGCCATTCTGAACGAATGGGTGAAGCTGATGCAGGGCTGGCGGGCGGAATACAATCTGAATGTTTATAACAACGTGTTCCAATGGATTGATGCTGATCGCGATACGTCAACCACACGAGACCGTTTTAAACAGTTACAGAAAAATGGCGCGACCCTGCAGTGCGTATGGACTGAGCAGGCTTTAGGCAATGAACGCTTCGCCATTGACCATTGTTTCCCATGGTCTCGCTGGCTGAACAATGATCTGTGGAACCTCATGCCAACCACACAGCAAGCCAATAGTGCAAAAGGCGACAAATTGCCCTCAGCCGCGCTTTTGCAGCACTCACGAATCTTGATTGTGGACTGGTGGCGGCAAGCCTACCTGGATGACAACAGCCTGCAGCAACAATTTTTTATCGAAGCGCAATCCGCACTGCCTTTACTTGACGACAACACAAAAACACTGGCGCCGGTGTTCCATGCCATGCAGCACCAGCGTGCGCGATTGAAGGCCAATCAGCAATTGGCCGAGTGGGGATATCTGCGAAGCCGGTAGCAAGTTGTCAACCCAAACTGTGCGTCACAAGGTTTACAACCGGTACTTTGCAATATTTCCAGCCGGTACTTTGCAATATCCCCTCTCTCTTGCTCCGCGCTTGACCCACTTTGCGTCAAAACACCCGCTTGTAAGCGCTGGCAATCTGCATTTAACTAGCAGCCAGTTGACAACGATCTGCTTGCAGCCTGCTTAAGCGACCAAGCCACCACGCGACGGGATTGATTCATGAGAAATATCAGCCGATTTATCCAGCGACTTTGTGTTGTGCTATTGCCATGGCTGAGTGTTGCCGCTCATGCGCAGGACTGGCAGGAGCTCAGTATCGCGGACATCATGCGCGGTTATCAGTCCGGTGAGATCAGCAGTGAGGCGTTGACGCGCTATTACCTGCAGCGCATACAGACACTGGACCAGCAGACAGGGGTCAATGCTGTGGTGACGCTCAATCCAGATGCTTTGGCTGATGCCATCGCCGCCGATCAGCAACGCGCAGCGGGCAATGGCACGGGCGCGCTGCATGGTGTTCCGATGCTGATCAAGGACAATATTGACGTCAAGGGACTGCCCACCACCGGCGGCTCGCTGGCGCTCAAGCACAATATTGCAAGCAGCGATGCATTTCTTGTAGCGCAGTTGCGCGCAGCTGGCGCCATCATTGTGGGAAAAACCAATATGGCTGAGTGGGCGTTCAGCCCTAATGTCACGGTCAGTTCGGTCGCTGGCATGACGCGCAATCCCTACAATCTGTTGCACACAACTGCCGGTTCCAGTGGCGGCACGGGAGCAGGTGTCGCAGCCAATTTTGCGGTGGCTGGTATCGGCACGGATACCGGCAATTCCATCAGAGGGCCGTCTTCTCACAATGCGTTGGTGGGCATCCGCAGCACCATGGGGCTGACCAGTCGCATGGGGGTGATTCCCTTGTACCTGCGCAATGACATCGCCGGGCCAATGGCCAGAAGCGTGGCAGATGCCGCGACCATTCTGCAGGTTATCGCAACAGCAGATCCCGCTGATCCGGCGACCCGTCACCGACCAGACAACGTCGATCGCAATTATCTGCAAGCGCTCAACACCGACGCACTGCAAGGTGCGCGCATCGGCGTGATGCGCTATTACACACAACAGGCTTCGATTGATCCGGCGGTACTGCCGCTGTTTGAGCAGGCGTTGGCGGATCTGCGTGCGCAGGGGGCGGTGCTGGTTGAAGACTTTGCGATTGCCGGATTTGAGGATCTGATACAGAACAACTGGTGCAATACGTTTCAGGACGATGTGAATCAATACCTGTCACAGCAAACACACGCCTTTGCGACGCGATCGCTGGCGCAGGTACTAGAGTCCGGCTTATTCCTGCCATCAGTCGCGGGCAGTCTCAACAGCATGGTAGAAAACGCCCGCACCAATGCACAGTGCCCGGATTTATTTGAGCATGAACGCAACATCCACTTCAGGGAGGCGGTGTTGTCCGCCATGCAGAGTAGTGGCGTCGACGCCCTTGTGTACCCCACCTGGAGTCACCCCGCGCGCCTGATCGGCGACAACAGCGGTCCGACCGGGGACAACAGTCAACACATCGCGCCGCATACCGGGCTGCCAACTATCACCGTGCCCATGGGTTATAACGCTGACGGCCTTCCATCGGGCCTCAGCTTGCTGGGGCCGCTGTACAGCGAGGCACAACTGATTGGCTTTGCGTACAGTTATGAGCAGGCGACAAAACATCGGCGTGCGCCGGAGCTGGCGACAGCACAACATAATGAGCAAGATTAAGTACGCTGATATCTCAACAGGAAAACTTAAATGCAGTTCTTATATGATCGGTGTATCTAACCCGCTGTCGGCCACTGCTGCGCACTGTGGAGAACACGCAAAACTTCAATGCAATGACTGCTTGCGCTTGCTTTATAGATGACAACAAACGGGGTGCCATTAATAACCAGTTCGCGCGTATGTTTCAATCGTCCTTGACGGCCAGCACTGGGATGATCAGACAGGATCAAGTTGACGCTATCGATTATTTTTATCACAGCATCAATCGCAACAATGGGGTTGTTTTCTTGTGCAATATACGATTCGATTTCTTCTAAATCGATGAGCGCTAAATCAGTCCACTTGAGCAGCACGCTTGGCTTCCCATTTGGATTTTACGTCATCATGGTTGGTCAATCGCCCCTCTTCTGCTGCTTTCACGCCTTTTTCTACCTCGCGGATAAACCACTCTTCACGTGCAACATACTGTTTAATGGCTTCAGCCATTAACCAGGCTCGGGGTCTATCCATCGCGTCTGCCATGTGACCTACGCGAGCCAAGGTCTCGTCATCCAGTCTCACCGATGTAGCTTTTAAGCGCATAACGATTCTCCGAGGTTCTCTGTGAACCTCAAGTATAGCTAGTCACTTCCTCAAAGTCTTGCCCCGTTTCGTCAACGGCATATGCTATGCGTACCTTAGCCGCACCATCTGATCCTGTCATAGTATTCTTGGGCTTTAAAAGCCAACCATCTGATCGATTAATATATCTCCGTCAACACCCCGTATCTGCATAACCACCGCCGGCGGCTGCATCGACCAGTCGATGTCGATCATGCCGACATTGGCGCGCGCGAAGGCCTCGCCGACGCGATGACGGTTGGGGCTGATGGCCTGCCACTCTTCGGTGAGGCCGGAGGAGGTCATTTCCATCAGTGGGAATGGCAGGCCGCTGTTGTCGATGCGGCTGAATTCTGACCAATGGGTGTCGCCGGAAATGATCACGGTTGGCACCACCGGGGAGGTTTGCAGCAGGTTAAAAAAGCGCTGCCGGTCGGCCGGAAAGTTGGCCCAGCTTTCCCAGCCGGTGAAGTCGGCGAGCAACTGTATGCTGGAGCCGATGATGCGCAGGTCGGCCTCCACGTGCAGCTGCTGTTGAAACCATTGCCACTGTGCTTCGCCGAGCATGGTGGCGCCGGGCTCCAGCGACGCGTCGTAAGGTCCCATGTCCTGCGCGAGGCGGCTGGTACGTTTATCCGCATCAGCGACTTCGTGCAGCTCTGTGCGATTCCAGCGCAGATCCAGCAGAATGATTTGCACGGTGTTACCGGGCTCGCCGTAGACATACGAGGTATAAATGCCATCCGGGCGCGAACGACGTTCGGAGTCAGCTGGCTCGCCAAAAAAATCCAGCATCGCTTGCCGCGACGCTTCTTTTGACGGGTACTCAAGTCCACCATCGTTGACGCCGTAGTCGTGATCATCCCAGATGGCTACTACCTCAGTCTGTTCGCGCAAGCGTTGGAAACCTGGCACTGCGCCGAGCTTTTCATATTTGGACTGCAGCACCGCGGCGTCTTCGCTGTCGCCATAAATGTTGTCGCCCAGAAACACAAACACATCAGGTTTTGCCGTATTAACGACGTCCCAGATGGGTTGTGGTTTGTCCTGATGAACGCAGGAACCAAAGGCGATGCGTGAGACGGGGCCGTTGCGTGATGCGCGTTGTGCCGGCGCTTGAGAGGACGTCTGCGCTTGAGCACCAACAGGTATTCGCAGCACTGCGGCACCGGCGATCAACGCGCCCAGCATTCGAGTAAATACACGCCGGGAAAACGGCCTGCGCAACAGATCAGTGATCATCTCGGCAGAAACTCCGTCATCGGTTTGCCCATGGCTGGATTGTACTGAGTATAGTCCTCACCCATCCAGTGCAGCAGGGTTGCTGCGATTTGATTCGCACCTAGACACTCGCGGGTGGGCAGCAGACCATTAGCTGGGACACCCGGCCCCATGGCGGCCATCCAGATATTTTCAGAACCGATAATACCCTGCGGGTAATCTGCGGCCAGCCCACTCATGTAGTTTTCAACTGCGCGTTTGCTGGCGTGGTGCAACCAGCTCTCCAGCGGCTGTTCGCCGCGGCCGTGATCCACGGTAATAAAAATGGCGGTGTTGTCCTTGTAGTAGTCCAGACTCTGTAATGTGTTCCAGACATCCTCGATAAAACCATCCACTCGGCGCGTTGCCACCACATACTCGTCATAGTCGCCTTCGTGCGCAAAGTCATCCGGCTCGCCATAGGCAATATGCAACAGACGGCTTTCGGTGCGCTTTAACCACGAAAGCGCATAGTGGTGAGTAAAGGCATCGTGACGCACGGTAGGCCAGTGCGGCGACACATCGGCGTGCAGCGTGTTTAACATCTCTTCAAACTCAGTGGCCGGCTGATCACTTAAGCCAATATTGACCGGAATACCGCTGCGCTCAACGTTATAAATTGCCGGGAATACATTCCATGACGCAAACGCCGCCATGCGCCCGGCAAACGCAGGATTTGCACTCAACAGCTCGAGCACGGTCTTTTCCGGATTGGGGACGGCGGCATTGGAGTTGATGGCGTCATTGATCACGCCACTCAGAATTTCATTGTATCCGGGGTATGAAAAATTCCAGTCATTGGTCAGCACCGCACATGAACCCTTGCTGTGATCACCCACCACGGTGCCCTGCGACATCACCGTGTTATGCAAAAACGGCATCAGTTTCTGCGCGCGCTGCGCAGGATCATCATGCCAGAACTCAGCCATTAACTGCCCGGCCACATCCGAGTATTCCTCGTGTGTCGCCAGCGCCGCGCTGATGCCGGAAAACGCCTCCTGCCAGCGCACACCATCAATGGTGATCAACACCACATTGTCGGCAGCGAGCACAGACTGTGTGCTGAGCAGGGTTATCAGGGCTGCGCCTGACAGATAATTCTTCACAGTGTTTTCTCCTGATAGTCATTTGCTCACTTGGGGACGGAGGTCGCAGAGCTCCGTCCCCGTGAATGATCCTATGACTGTTTGATGGCGGGACTGTGACAGCAGGGATGCGAGAGGTGGAGAGAGAATGGGACACGGGATTATCAACTGCAGGCTGACAGATCAGATGGATAGCCGGAGGAGAGCGAGCAACAATCAGACGCAAAGCGCCTTCGCGAGGAACCTCCGGCTGGCCAGCTGGCCCTTACGCTGAAAGATGGGGACGGAGCTCTGCAACCTCCGTCCCCGATACTGAGCTCTTTGACCAGATAAGGGGTCGGAGGCATGCCTCCGACCCCTAGGCTCACTCCACCGGCACGGGCTTCCTGGGCAGCGGCTCTTCCCTCATCGCCGCGTTATACAAAAACGACGCAATCACCACCGACGCTTGCATCAGGTCGTCACGACGCGCGTAGTCGTAAGTGTCAAGATGTGAATGGTGAGTACGCGTGGAGTAATCCAGCCTGTCTTGCACAAACTGGAAGCCGGGCACACCCACATCATCAAACGGAATGTGGTCGGTGGAGCCGGTGTTGCGCAGCGTCACCGTGTCGGCGCCAAGATCATTAAAGGGTTTTAACCACGCTTCAAAAATCGGCTGCACCGCGGAGTTTTCCTGCGCGTAAACACCACGGATTTTGCCACTGCCATTGTCCATGTTCAGGTAGGTAACGTGGCGCGCATGACCGGGCAACAGTTCAATGGGCCAGGTGACATCACGCACCCGCGCTGGAATAGCCAGCTGCTCCGGGTCGGTCGACGCGGGGCGCGTGGCGATGTACTGATCAACGTAGGCACGGCTGCCAATCAGCCCCTGTTCTTCACCGGACCACAGGGCGATACGGATGGTGCGTTCAGGTTGCACACCAATGGCTTTTAGAATGCGCACGGCTTCCATGATGGTGGCAACGCTACCGGCATTGTCCGTGGCGCCAGTGCCGGCGTGCCAGGAATCCAGGTGCGCACCGACCAGCACAATTTCATCGGCACGACGGCCACGGCCGGGGATTTCGGCGATGGTGTTGTAGGCATTCAGATCGTCCTCGTGAAAGCGAGCAACCACTTCCAGCGACACTTCCACCGGGCGGTCATCGTCGAGCAATCGCGCCAGCATGTTGTAATGTTCCGCAGCCATTTGTAAGGACGGCACGCCGGGATTGGCATCGGCATCCTGCGCCGCGCCGGCGCCAAGTCGCACAATGCCGTAGTCGCGTGAACTGATGTACAGCGTGGCGGCGACACCTTCGTCCTGCAGATAGGCGTTCAGCTTTTCGCGGAAGTGATGCGTGCGGGCACGAGCGCCGGCGGCCGGCGGTGTGGCGTCAGACGGAATCGGAAAGTTGATGAGATTTTCCAGCGTGTCGTCATCGTGGCGGTGCACCATGGGGGCGTCACCTTCGGCAATCACGCGCGGGGCTTCCATCATCAGGATTTTGCCGGCGAGTTTGCCGCGATGTTCTTCCAGATCGTCGTCATCAGCCAAGGTGATGCGCATCACTTCACCTTGCACTAGACCATCCGTGGCGGGCGTCCAGGCACGAGGATAGGCAATCAGTGGCTCTTTGCGGGGCGACTCCATGTGCAAGGACACGCGGTCAAATGACCAACCTTTGCCAAAATGGAAAGGCTCCAGCCGCGCGTTGCTCAG
>JAUSPW010000581.1 GCA_030652635.1 Pseudohongiella sp.
CCATGATGGCGCAGTTTTCTTCAGCTTCTTCGGTGCTGGCGCCGATGTGTGGCATGAGAATGACATCGTCGCGACCTATCAATTCGTGGCGAGGGAAATCGCTGATGTACATGCGCAGTGCGCCGGCATCCAGTCCGGTGACGATGGCGGCGGTGTCGACAATTTCGTCACGTGAAAAATTCAGCAGGCACAATCCCGGTTTCATCACCGCCACCATGTCGGCGTTAATCAAACCGCGTGTGCTCTCCAGTACCGGCAGATGCAGGCTGACATAGTCGGAGTTCGCCAGCAAGGCACTGACGTTCTCGATCTTTTGTACCTGATTGGGCAAACGCCAGGCGGCATCCACTGACAACGCGGGGTCATAACCCAACACTTTCATGCCGAGGTTGATGGCCATGCCAGCCACCAGCGAGCCGATGGCGCCAAGGCCTATAATGCCGAGGGTTTTGCCAGCCAACTCATAGCCCGCAAAGCGCTTCTTTTCCGCTTCCAGCAGCTTGTTGAGCTCGGCGTGATCTGTCACTGTGGCAAGCGTGTCCACATAGCGTATGCCGGGGATGATGCCGCGCGATGCCAGCAACATGCCACTGAGCACCAGCTCTTTAACGGCATTGGCATTGGCGCCTGGAGCGTTGAACACAACAATTCCCCGTGCGGTGCAATCAGGTACTGGCACGTTATTGACCCCGGCGCCGGCGCGCGCGACGGCCTTGATAGTGGGGCCAAGATCAGCCGTGCTGAGTTTGTGGCTACGCAACAAAATGGCATCAGCGTCGTCCATGTCCGCGCCAACTGTGTAGCGGGTGGCCTGAAAGCGCTGTAGTCCCAGGTTGGCAATCTGATTAAAAGTTCTTATTTTGTACATGATTGTTGTGGTCACCTTTTTAGTGCTCGTTTTCTTTTTACCCCTGAGCGATGCGGGTTCTCGAAGGCGCCTTTTATAACGTGAACCGCGACGAAAGGCCAGTTGCCAGTTGAGGTAAACCCGCTATCATGGCGGCTGATGCGCGATCCGCCAGAGAATTTTGTGAGTGATTATGGAAACTTCCCGCTTTGTCGCCGGAGTCCCGGTTGATGTGACAACCGGACAGATACCTGTGCAGCGATTGTTGTGCCCGAATGCAGGTGTGATGACCGGGCCGGGGACTAACAGCTATTTGATCGGACATCAAGAATTGGCCCTGGTTGACCCGGGCCCAGCCATGCCGGTTCACACGCAGGCAATCATGCAAGCCTTGGGTGGTCGTCCTTTAAAGTGGATCTTTGTGACACATACACACGGCGATCACTCGCCGGGCACTCCGGCTTTGCAGGCACTTACCGGTGCACAACTGATTGGGCTGGCACCGCATGCCGATGCCCAGTATCAGGATCGCAGCTTTGTGCCAGACCGCTTGTATGGTCACGATGAGCAGATACTGTGTGATGGATTCAGTATTAGGCTGATTCATACGCCCGGGCACGTGTCCAATCACCTGTGTTTTCTGCTGGAAGAAGATGGCATGTTGTTTACCGGTGATCATATTCTGCAGGGAACAACGCCCGTGATCCTGCCACCGGACGGCAATATGTCGGACTACATGAAGTCACTGGAAGATCTCAGGCACTTGCCGCTGCGGGCCTTGGCGCCTGGGCATGGCGAAGTCATGTTGGAGCCGGAGCAGATGATCAGCACGCTGATCCGGCATCGACAACGTCGTGAACTCAAGATTGTGGCGGCGCTGACTACGTTGAAGTCCTGTATTCTGGACGAACTGGTATTGTTGGCGTATGACGATGTGCCTTCTCACCTGTTGCCTTGGGCCAAAAAAACCTTGCTTGCACATCTTTACAAGCTTCGGGATGAAGGGCGTGCACGGTTGCTCGCACCGGCACCGACATCCGCGGGAGAAAAAGCGGATATCGAAACCTCAATCTGGGAAGTGCTGTGACGAGCACGCCCTGGTATGTTTACATCATCCAGTGTGGTGATCAGAGTTACTACACCGGTATTGCCACCGATGTAAATCGCCGGTTCAAGGAGCATGACTCACAAGGGCGACTGTGCGCGCGTTATTTGCGGGGGCGTTTGCCGCTGATCTTGGTACACAGCATCGAAGTTGCCGATCGTGTTGCTGCCTTGCAACTGGAGTACCGTATCAAACAACTGCCACGTTTTAAAAAAATCCAGTTGATCAAGGGTGAGCTGCATCTGGAAAGTGCTGCACAGGAGCAAGCAAGTTGACTGTTAATAAACATCAAGATCACAAGATACCGGTCGGCATCAGTGCATGTCTGCTTGGTGATGAAGTGCGGTTTAACTCCGGGCACAAACTGCATTCATATATCGAGCAGACTCTGGGTGAGTATTTTGAGTATCGCAAGTTTTGCCCGGAAGTTGATATTGGTCTGGGTGTTCCACGAAAACCGATCCGGCTGGTCAGGCACAATGATGAGGTGATCTGCGTCGACAGCGAAAACTATGCGCTCGATTACACACAGAAGCTGCGCGACAGTGCGGATGCGCAGATGCACTGGGTGTCTGGTTTATGTGCTTACATTTTTAAACGTGATTCACCCAGTTGTGGCATGGAACGGGTAAAAATCTATCAGACGCGTGGCGAAGCAACGACCACCGCCAAAGACGGTGCGGGCATTTTTGCGGAACGGGTGATGCAGAAGTTTCCGGCATTACCGGTTGAGGAGGAAGGACGTCTGGGTGACGCCATTCTGCGAGAAAATTTTATTCAGCGTGTTTATGTGATGTATCGGTGGAAGCAGATGCTGGCGCAAGGGCTCAGCGTTGCCACCCTGACGGATTTTCATGCGCGCCACAAACTGATTCTGATGAGTCATTGTCAGAAAACCTATCGTGAGCAGGGACCTGTGCTGGCATCCGCGCGCAAAGACAATGTGGCAGAAATTGCTGAACAGTACCTGCTGGCGCTGATGACCGCACTCAAAAAACGCGCCAGTCGAGGTGACCATGTGAACGTGTTGGAGCATATTCAGGGGTACTTGCGAGATGATCTGCAGGCCGATGACAAAGCTGAATTGCGCGAGTCGTTTGAGCGGTATCTGCAAGGTTATCTACCTCTCATCGTTCCAATTACCTTGCTTAATCACTATTTCCGCCGCTATCCCAACGAATACATCAGCCGTTCCTGGTATATGCATCCGTATCCGTCTGAGATGAGTTTGCAGAACTTTATCTGACAAACAGGATGAGAGGGGGCATTGGGGTCGGAGGTTGCCCTCCGACCCCAATGCCAGCAATGCCACCTCTCATGCAGATTTGGCGTATGCCCAGCAGCGCCTTCTGGGCTATAATGCCGGCCTTTTCACCGGACTGACTGGATTCGCACACGCATGAGCGACATTTCCACCTACATGAACACGCTGGGAGCGCAGGCTCGTGCGGCGTCTCGCGTCATGGCTGCTGCTACCACAGCAACTAAAAACGCGGCGTTGTTGGCGATGATTGATGCCATTGAAGCGGGCCGAGTCCAGCTGGAAGCGGCTAACCAGGTTGATCTGCAAGCCGGTCGCGACAAAGGTCTGGATGCCGCCATGCTGGACAGACTGGCGCTGACACCTGCCCGCATTGACGGCATGATTGAAGGCTTGCGTCAGGTGGCTGCCCTTCAGGATCCGGTGGGTGAAGTCACTGACATGCGCTTTATGCCCAGTGGTATTCAAGTTGGCAAAATGCGTGTGCCACTCGGCGTGGTCGGCATTATTTATGAATCTCGCCCGAATGTGACCTGTGAAGCGGCCAGCCTCTGTCTCAAGTCTGGTAATGCCACCATTTTGCGAGGTGGTTCAGAAGCCATTCATTCCAATCAGGCGATAGCTGGTTTTATACGCGCAGGTCTGGCTGAAGCCGGTTTGCCAGAGCAGGCGGTGCAAGTGGTTGAAACAACTGACAGGGCGGCCGTTGGTTTATTGATCACCATGCCGCAGTTTGTGGATGTGATTGTGCCGCGCGGTGGCAAGGGCCTGATTGAACGTATCAGTGCTGAGGCACGGGTGCCGGTCATCAAACATCTGGATGGCAACTGTCACGTGTATATTGATGATGGTGCTGATCTGGAAAAGGCGGTCAACGTAGCACTGAATGCCAAAACACAACGTTATGGTACCTGTAACACCATGGAAAGCCTGTTGGTCGCTGAATCAGTGGCTGCTAACGTTTTGCCCGCGCTGGCGGCAGCCTATGCGCCGCACCACGTCGAATTGCGCGCCTGTGAACGGTCATTGCCATACTTGCCCGGCGCAATACCCGCGCAGGAGCAGGACTGGTTTGAGGAGTATCTTGCACCGGTACTGGCGGTGAAAGTGGTTGCTGGTCTGGATGATGCAATTGCACACATCAACAAATACAGCTCGGCGCACACAGAGTCCATCATCACCGAAGATTTTCGTCGTGCGCAGCGTTTTCTGCGCGAGGTGGATTCCAGTTCAGTGATGGTGAATGCCTCGACGCGCTTTGCCGATGGTTTTGAGTATGGACTAGGCGCTGAAATTGGCATTTCCACCGACAAATTACACGCGCGTGGACCTGTTGGGCTCGAGGGGCTGACCTCACAAAAATACATTGTGATCGGAGACGGCCACATCCGTACCTGAAAGGGTTTTACATGCAAAGACGTATCGGTGTCATGGGCGGCATGTTTGACCCGGTTCATCTGGCCCACCTTGCTGTCGCCAGGCAGGTGCTCGAGACGCTGAGTCTGGATGTTGTGCACTTGGTGCCATGTGCAGTGCCCAATCATCGCGGGCAGCCCGGTGCTTCAGGGGAACATCGCGTTCGTATGTTGACATTGGCGGTGTCGGAGGAACCACGTCTGATTGTGGATGAACGAGAGTTGCAACGACCCGGTGTGTCGTACATGGTTGATACGCTCAACTCATTCGCGACTGAATTTCCGGACGCTACGCTGGTCTACATATTAGGTCTGGACAGTTTTCACTCATTGCCTGCCTGGCATCGATGGCGGGATTTGATCGATATCTGCCACCTGTGTGTGACCGGTCGACCGGGGGTTACCCGGCAAATGCCCGACGAACTGGCGGCTGAAGTAGCCCGTCGTCAGGTTGACAGTGTTGCTGCGTTGTTTAAACAGCCGCGCGGCAGCGTGCTTTACATGGAAGATCTTGATCTGCCGATTTCGTCCAGTGCCATCAGGCAAGCACTGGCCTGCGGTGAAATGCCAGCCCAGTTGCCTCATTCCGTGCAAACATATATCCGCGAGCACAGGCTTTATTTTTAAATTTTGTCAGTATCTGAATAAACGGATGCTGCAGTCAGGAGCAATACATAATTGAATACCGAACAAATCAGTGAACTGGTTGTGGATTCACTGGAAAACATCAAAGGCCAGCACATTGAAGTATTTGATGTGCGCACCCTGACGCCGATCACAGATTGCATGATCATCGTCACCGGCACCTCAAGCACCCATATCAAAGCGATGGCTGATGAAGTGATCGTGAATGCCAAAAAGGCAGGTTTGCAAGTGCAAGGCATAGAAGGGCGTGGGCATGCTGACTGGGTATTGGTGGATCTAGGTGATGTGATTGTGCATCTGATGTTGTCTGCTACCCGCGCACTGTATCGTCTGGAAGATCTGTGGAACATGAAAGCGCTGGTGCCGGCCAGCAAGACGGATATGCAGTGAAGATAAACCTGATTTCTGTGGGAACCCGCATGCCTGACTGGGTGCAGGAGGGAGTGCTGGAGTACAGCAAACGCCTGCCCGCAGAATTCAGTTTGCAGTGTATCGAAGTACCGCTGGGTAAACGTGGCAAAAATAGTGATCCCCAGCAAGCGATGCGACAGGAAGGGGAGGCACTGCTGAGCCGACTGTCTGCCCGAGATCATGTGGTGGCGCTCGATGTATTGGGGCGTTCGCTGAGTACAGAAGCCATGGCGGCCAGAGTTGGCGCAATCCGTGATGATGGCAAGCATCTCAGTTTGTTGGTCGGCGGGCCTGATGGGCTCAGTCCGGAATGTCTTGGGCGGGCAGACGAAAAATGGTCGCTGTCTGCATTGACTTTGCCGCATCCCCTGGTGCGCATTGTGCTTGCCGAGCAGATTTATCGGGTTTGGAGTGTGCTGGCAGGACACCCCTATCACCGGGCATAAAAACAGATTTAACCCAAATCTGGACATAATGAGAAACCCATGTAAACTTATCGCCCAAATGCCTGTCCTATAAGCAATTCACGCTTTTTTTCAGGGCAATAAGTATTCTCGGGTGACTATGGTCAAGAAATTCCGCCTGGACGAACACAAACACGAAATTCAGATATTCAGTCGGCGTCTGGTTGTTGCCTGTGTGGTGGTTGCCCTGCTGGCGATGATTCTGATCGGCTGGATGAACAATCTGCAGTTTGTAAACCACAATTATTACTCTGAGCGATCGGAGGGTAATCGTTTGCACTCGCAGTTTATACCGCCTACCCGCGGGCTGATCTATGACCGCAACGGCGTCTTGCTGGCCGACAATCGACCTATTTTTAACCTCACCGTGGTGCGTGAACTGGCAACAGAGTTTGACAGTTCGCTGGCATTGCTTCGTGAAGAAATTGGATTGAGTGACGAAGAGCTCGAGCAGTATCAGGCGCGCCTGAGTCGGCGGGCTGTTCCTATGAGTTCCGTACCCCTGAAGTTCAAACTCAGCGACGAAGAGATCGCGCATATTGCAGTCAATCAGCACAAATTGCCGGGATTGGCCGTTGAAGCGCAGCTCGTCCGGTATTACCCGTTTGGCGAGTCTATTGCCCATGCCCTGGGGTATGTGTCTGAAATCAATCGCGAAGAATTACAGGGCATGTCTGAGGAACAAGTGCTGGATTACCGTGGTACCAATCAGATCGGCAAAACCGGTATCGAAAAGACCTACGAAGATTATCTGCACGGCAGCGTTGGTTTCGAGACGGTTGAGAAGAACAACCGCGGTCGAGTAACGCGTGTGCTGGGGCGGAATGATCCAATTCCTGGTATGGATGTGCAACTTCACATTGATGTTGAGCTGCAGCGCGCTGCTGAGGCAGCTTTAGGTGATAGACGCGGTGCCATAGTAGCGATAGAGCCCTCTACTGGCGGCATTCTGGCCATGGTCAGTAAACCGGGTTACGACCCCAATCTGTTTGTGACGGGTATTTCTCGTGACCAGTTGGCTGCGCTGAACAGCTCTCGCCATTCCCCCATGTTTAATCGCGCGGTCAATTCACGTGTGCCGGGCTCAACGATCAAACCATTTATTGGTTTGGCCGGGCTTTACCATGGTGTTGTCACACCGGAAACGCTGATTTCTGATCCTGGTTATTATCGTTTGCCAGGGCGCGCGCGGCCCTATTACGACTGGACCTGGTGGGTTGATAAATCTGGCCATGGCTCGGTGAATCTTGAGCGCGCTATTTACCAGTCATGTAACACTTACTTCAGCCATGTGGCGGTTGAGCTGGGGATACAGACAATTCACGACTACCTCTTGACCTGGGGTTTTGGTACCAACGCCAGTATTGATGTGCCTGAAGCAAATCGCGGCATAGTGCCGTCGCCAGAATGGAAACGTGCTGTTAAAAACGAACCATGGTATCCGGGTGAAACACCTGCTGAAGGGTTTGGTAACGGCATGTTCCAGGCCACTACTTTGCAGATGGCCAGTGCGGTGGCCACTATTGCCAATCACGGCGTATTCAAGCGACCACGTTTTTTGAAGGCAGTGCAAGATGGAACCGATGACTTTGCCGATATCCTGTTTGACGGTGAAGAGGTCACACAGCCACTGCTCCCCTCGCCAGAAAACATTGCTCTGGTGCGGCAAGCCATGGAGCACACCGTCAGCAAACCGTATGATCGTAATAACCGCAGGCATGAGGGCACCGCCTATCCGTTTGTGGCGGGTGCAAAACCGCTGGCCTACCCCATGGGCGGAAAATCCGGTACCGCGCAGGTAGTGGGCGTACAGGTAGATTCCAGAGGCAATCGAATTGAGCCTGATCATGTCAGTGATGAACATTTGAATCACGCGATGTTTATTGCGTTTGATGCATCACCACAATCCAGAATTGCAGTGGCTGTTTTTGTCGAAAACGGCGAAGGCGGAAGCTCTGTTGGAGGTCCGCTGGCGCGTGAGGTGCTCGATGCTTACATGTTGCCATTGCTTGAGAAAGAGGCGGCTGGGGCAGATACCCTGTTACTGACAAGCAGGCCGTAACGCGGTAACATCATTGCGTTTTAAAACGGTTCCACGCCGGTCTCGTTATGCGCTTATCAAGAGCCCGAATCCACGAACCTGAACTAAAGAGAAAGTGCTTTGAATTTAAAACTATTTCTTCTGTCATCATGTTTGCTTTTGCTGGCAGCCTGTCAAAGCGCATCGCCCCCGCCATCGTCGTCTGCACCCGTTGCAAACGCCGGGCGATACAGTATTTCTCAGGATAGAGCGCCTTCTCAGCCCCTGGACCCCTCGCAGATTCGAGAAGTGATTCCTGTGCCGATCAATCGCACTATGGCTGGCAACCGCTCACCTTATACAGTGAATGGCCGCAGCTACCGTGTGATGCCAAGTGAAGAGGGTTTCCAACAAACGGGACTGGCTTCTTGGTACGGCGAAAAATTCCACGGGCACCAGACCTCTAATGGAGAAGTTTTCGACATGTTTCAGGTGTCGGCGGCTCACACAAGTTTGCCGATTCCCAGCTTTTTGCGCGTAACTAATCTGGAAAATCAGCGCAGTATTATCGTGCGTGTGAACGACCGCGGCCCCTTTCATAATGATCGGGTCATCGACCTTTCGTATGCTGCCGCTTACAAACTGGGTTTCTCCAATCAAGGGACAGCATTGGTGCATCTGGAAGCGATAGTGCCAGGGCAGAACGTGATCCTTGCGGCCAATACTGCGTCCAATACTACGGTGGCGTCGACGACTACTTCAACGTCAACTAACCCGGTGTCGGCAACCGATCGCTACTTACAGGCGGGGGCGTTTTCTGACCTGCGTGCAGCACAACGTCTGTCAGACCGACTGCGCGATCTGACCAGCCGTCCCGTGTTTATCAGGTCTATTCAGGCCGCAAATTCAAATCAGCAGTTGCATCGCGTTCGGGTCGGCCCCATATCTGACCCGCGGGAAATCGAACGAATTTCCGAGTTGATGCAGTCAGCAAATCTGGGGCAGCCCTATGTGGTTGAAGAATGAAGTTTCAAACAGGATTTTTGGTATGAGCAAGCAAACACAACAAAACGTCACGCCAGTGACTCGCTGGCGTCG
>JAUSPW010000593.1 GCA_030652635.1 Pseudohongiella sp.
GGCGCTGGAGCGCTGGCCGGTAGCGGCGTTGATTCTGGTGAGCAATTTTTCCAATCCTTTGGGCGTTTGTATGGCAGATGATCGCAAGCAGGCGCTGATGCACTGCCTTAACAAACACAAAGTACCGCTGGTTGAAGATGACATCTATGGCGACTTGCCATTTAACGGGCGCCGCCCCTCTCCCATCAAACGCTGGGATACAGAAGGACTGGTTTATTATTGTTCTTCCTCTTCTAAAACCCTGTCAGCAGGTATGCGGGTTGGCTGGCTGGTACCTGGCGCGCAGTTTGAAAAAGCCAGACATTTACAGTTCATAAATACATTGTCGGTGAACACGCCATCACAACTGGCCTTGGCGCACTTTTTACAACATGGCCACTTTGAGCGCAGTCTGCGCAATTCCGCTATGGAATATGCCAAAGCCGTGGCGCGTATGACCGACAGAGTTGCACAACTGTTCCCACGCGAAACGCGTGTCAGCCGACCGGCTGGAGGATTTGTATTGTGGTTGGAACTGCCGGGGTCTCAAGACACCATGAGTTTGATGGAAACCGCGCTGGATGCCGGTGTCAGTTTTGCGCCTGGTGAAATGTTTTCAGCCGCAGGCAAATACAATCATTGCCTGCGGCTGAACTGTGCGGTGCGCTGGGATGCGCGCCTTGAACGCGCATTGATCACCTTAGCCAAGCTGATTTGATATCAGGTTCCCAAGCGGTAACGCAACTTGATAACCAGTTTGCTGTCCAGTGGCGCTTCCCACACGTTGTCAAACTGATCACCAAAATTGAGCAAGGTGCGGCGCTGGTTACCCGCGCGCGAGTAGACCACAAACAGGTCAGACAGCGGCGCAATTTCCCAACGGTAACGAATCTGGAAGTTCATGTTGGAGATTGAAAAACTGTCGGTTGGACCAGCGGGTTTAGCACCTTCCACCAGATCTCGACTTCGAGTTGGGGCATCCTTGGGCAGAATAAAGAAGCGGTCTTCTTCCGCTTTGATGCCCACCCACTGCAGACCCATGGTCAGTTGCTGGTGAGCGGAGATGTAATACTCCATCTTGATACCGGTATCCCATTGACTGGTCTGGAAGGTGGTGAAATCCTGACCACCCTGGTGTAGCAACCAGCCATCGCGATCCTGATAGTTCAATTCACCCGATAAACTGAAATTGGGCAAAGGACGCCACGTCACACCCAGGTCATAACTCTCACTGTAGCCACCGGCAAATTCGGTTGAACGGCCAGCTCCAAAATTGTAACTGACCGCCTCCGCTGCGTTAGTGCTGTAATTGAAACTGAAGTTGGTTCGCTCACGCGTTGCAAAAGAGCCGTTACCAAAACTGTTCAGGTCATCATAACGTTTAGGGAAATGCTGAAAACTCAAATTCACCCTGTCCAGATTATTCAGGGTGACGGTGGTGCTCATCACCGGTATCGCATTATTGGTGCGATCACCGTCTAGGTTCTCTTCATAACGCAGGAACGGGTTGACCCGGATGTCACGCACGCGTGTCAGACCGGTTTTTACCCATTCAAAACGGTACCAGGCTTCCCAGACGTTGTTGCGCTCCTGATAACCAAAATCATTGATGTCGATGGTGTCATCCAAGTATGTCAGGTTCAACGTGTGCTTAAAACCCACACGAGGCGTATAAATGACGTCGGTAAACGCGCCATAACCCTGCCCTTTTTGATCAGAATCCGAGGTAACAACCTGGCCATCAAAGTTCCAGATGCCGCCTTGTGTCAGGTACTTGAAATCGACTGCATGTACGGCTGCATCCGAATCATCGTGCGCCACTAGCGTGCCAATATAACCAAGACCTCGGTACGCAGCGCCGCCGCCCTGATCTTCATACAGCACACGGAACGCTGTGAAATCGCGCCCGGTTTGCTCATAGCGATTACCATCATTGGCACGGAATCGCGCATCGTCTTCGCTGGCAGCCAGCACGCCATAGCGGAAACTGCCAACCTGACCGGTGGCTTTGACTGCGCCCAGCAGATCAGCATTCTGCAAGCGCTCTCGCTGCGATAGGCCCACTCCCGCCGGCAATGTTGGCGCGCGTGGACGTCCGCCGATACGCCGGGTATTCAAAATGGTAAAGCGCTTGCCCGTGCTGCCATTAGAGCGCGCAGAGGTGTTAAAAACTTCCTGACCTTCCTGGAAAAACAATCGCTTTTCGGGAAAGAAGGTTTCACTGGCCGTCAGGTTGACGTCAACATCATCAGCCTCCGCTGAACCAAAATCCGGATTCAAAGTAGCAGTCATCTGGAAGTTGGAGGACGGGCGCCAGAACACATCGACCCCGGTGCGGTGCGTCCAGTCATTGTCAATTTCATCATAGGTTGATGCAACCGACGGGAACAGACTCCATTGCTGACGCGGGTTGACACCCTCAAGCTGCAACAACGGGAAATTACTCAGAAAAATGGCATCTGATTTGGCAATGGCAGGCCAGGCATAGTTCTGATTCAGGTGCGCCACCACTCGCTCTGCGTAAATACCAATTTCACGGGTACCTTCGCGGAACGGCATCGCGAGTTGTCCCCAGGGAATGTAGTACTCTGCAGACCAGCCTGTCGCTGTCTCAGACGTAGCACCGTACCAGGCGCCGTCCCACTGACTGTTGTACTGACGCTCTGGCAGAATAGTGCCATCCATCTGGTTATCGCCCAGCGCCAGGCTGACCCAGTATCCAAACTGGCCTTCGCCGGACGTATCCAGCGTGATCGACAGGCGATCACGGGTGAGTTCACGGTTATCACGTGCGCTGATGCGACGAACCAAGGTTTCAGGCGGCTGATCCATTTCAGCGCTCATGTAGATACCACGTGCATTGTAGAAAACACGCAGCCGAGTGTCATAGGGTGCAGGCGCCAGGGTTTCTGGCTCAACGACGCCCATACCACTGAACGTTGGGATACGTGACCAGACGGCATCATCTACTCGTCCGTCGATATCAATGGCCACATCATCGGGCATTTCGGTCAGTTGCAACTTCAGTTCGCGTCCTACGCGACCCTGATAGCTGCCATCATTCAGGTTAATTCCAGTAGACAATGGCTGAGCCAGTGCCCCCTGTGTCATGTACACGGAAATCATTCCGGCAAGAGAAAGGCGATACAAGGATTTCAAAACAACATTCCCGTCGGTGATATTGGTTAGCAAGTATTTTTAGTTGGAACCGGAATCTGCCATCCAATGCTGCATTTGTCTATGCCTTTTACCTACTCAAACCCTGCCTTTTGTCGCCAAAAGCTTGTTTGTTACAAACTGTTGCTGAATAATCCGACTCAGTCATCTTTTGACACTTAAATACGGGGAAAACAACAATGACACAGATCTCCTTGCACCAAAACACAAGCCTGACGCGCTTTACCGTGGTATCGCTCACCTTAGGACTGACGCTGGCGGCTACCTCAGCGTTTGCTCAGTATGAAGCCCCGCGCCTTCCGAATGGCCAGCCTGACCTGCAAGGCGTGTGGAGCAACAAAACACTGACGCCTTTGACGCGCGATCGTGCACTGGGTGATGCCCGGCAATTGACCACCGAACAGGTAGCGGCCAAAGAAGGTGCACAGGCAGCGTTTGTAGAAGCGGAATACGCGCCCAGTGACCCCAATCGTGAAGCGGGCGCTGGTGCGCAAGGTGGCAACGATGGTAATACCGAAGATGGTTACAATGAATTCTGGAAGGAAGAAGGCGACCGCATCCAGATGATCAATGGAGAATACCGCTCATCCATCATCATTGAACCAGCCAACGGTCAGATCCCGTTTATCCCCGATCGCAGCCTGCGTCGGCGCTTGCCTGAAGGACTCTCAGCCAATGACGGCCCGGAAGGTCGTCCTCTTGCTGAACGTTGTTTGTTGTCGTTTGGCAATCACTCCGGCCCGCCCATGTTGCCAGTGATGTACAACAACAATTACCAGATTGTGCAGAACGATGATTACGTCATGATCATGGCAGAGATGAATCATGATGCGCGTATTATCAAACTCAATGATGAGGTTGATTTACACATGCAAAAATGGATGGGAGATTCTGTTGGCCGCTGGGAAGGCGACACGCTGGTGGTGACCACAGCTGGTTTTCACCCCCAACAGTTGGTGTTTGGTGCATCACAAAACCTGACCATTACCGAGCGCTTCACGCGCACTGCCGAGTCGGAAATTCTGTATGCCTTTACGGTGGACGATCCGACCGTGTACACCGAAGCGTGGACAGGCGAGTTAATGTTTAATGCCCGCCCGGCTGATGAAAAAATCTTTGAATATGCCTGCCATGAAGGCAACTATGCCTTACCCGGTGTCTTGGCGGGTGCACGTATGCTGGAGTTGGAAGCCGCACAATAGATCGGGCAGGTTCGTTTATGCTGGAGTGGTTTGCGCGCATAGAACTGTCCTTGCTCAGTACCGCAGTGCGGGAAATTTGGTGGGTATTCCCGACGGTTCTGGTAATTCACTCACTGTCGATGGCGATGATGGCGGGTTTTGGTGTGGTGATTTCCCTGAGGGCCATGGGTTTTGTTGCGTCAGCACCCATGGCCTCCTTGCGTCGCTATACAAACATATTCTGGACAGGTTTGGCGGCCGCAGCATTCTCGGGCATGGTGCTGTTGATAGCCTACCCCGCCAAGGCCCTGACCAACCCCTTGTTCTACCTTAAACTGCTGATGCTGTATGTCGCCAGCGGGCTTACCTTGCAACTATCTCAAACCCGATGGGCGTCAGACACTCAAAAAAGACTGGCCTTTTTGTCGATGGCAGCCTGGTTTGCCGTCATAATCGCCGGCCGATTCCTGGCTTATACGCACTCTGTCCTGATGGCCTCCTGGCTAGTATCACCCGCAGGAGGCTGAGCCATGTCACTGGTTGAAACACTCACTGACTTGGGTTATCGCAGCGGCATATTTACGTTTATGAACACCCAGTGGGGCTGGCCCATTGTGGAGTCGCTGCATTTTATCGGACTCACCCTGTTGTTGGGCACCGTTGGTTTGTTTGATTTGCGCCTGTTGGGTTTCGGCAGGGGTACTGCGATCAAGTCCATGCATGCCTTGGTATGGTTCGGCGTGGCAGGATTTGGGCTCAATGTCATTACGGGATTGATGTTTATTGTGAGCGACCCTGGTCAATATGTGTACAACCCGGCTTTCCAGGTCAAAATGCTGGCAATGATCCTGGCAGGCATTAATCTTGCTGTGTTTTATCTGCTGGTGGCTGACAACGTCAGACAGCTGCCCGATGACGCGCTAACCCCAGCCCCAGCACGATTGCTGGCACTGATTTCTTTAAGCTGCTGGTGTGTTGTGATTGCTGGCGGGCGTCTGATCACATTTTATCGACCACCCGAATTCTGGTGCTTCTGGTGCTAAATCCATTATTCTGGTGATATCTGCTGTTTTGTTCTGTGTGAGGAACATATGAAACTTGTACGATCTGCCCTGACCCTGGGCATTGTGGCTGCGCTGGCATTGAGCGCCTG
>JAUSPW010000598.1 GCA_030652635.1 Pseudohongiella sp.
ATGACGTGAAATCCTCGTCACTTCCGGATGATGTCAAAGCGTTGGTACTGGCGTTGCGCGACCGGCGGATGAATGCTGACGGCGTCATTGTGATCAAAGCACAGCGTTTTCGTACTCAGGAAAAAAATCGCGAAGATGCCATCGCGCGCTTGCAGGCCCTGGTTGACAAAGCCTGTGAAGTGGCCCCGCCACGACTCGCAACACGCATCCCCAGAGCGCAAAAGCAGCAGCGACTGGAGAGCAAGCGCAAGGTAGCGACCATCAAGTCCTTACGTGGCAAGCCGGTTGCTGACTAAGCCTGCATGTGTCATAAAGCGGCTGTTTCGTTCACACAAACTGTTCAGGATATTTAATCATGTTGAGACCTTTTCATCTGGCCATTCCGGTGCGCGATCTGGACGAAGCGCGTGAGTTTTACGGCACGCGGCTGAATCTGCCGCAAGGGCGCAGCTCTGATCATTGGATTGATTACAACTTCTTTGGTCACCAGCTAGTGGTGCATCTGAATCCGAATCTGGGCAAAGGCGGCTCTGTGCACCAGCACGCCAATCATGTGGATGGTCATGGTGTACCAGTGCCACATTTTGGTGTGGTACTGAGCTTGGAGGAATTTGCCGACTTTGAGCAGCGCCTGCGCGCGATGGGAACGGAGTTTGTGATCGAACCTTACATCCGGTTCAAAGGCCTTGCAGGTGAGCAGGCTACCATGTTTTTTAAAGATCCGTCCGGGAATGCCCTGGAGTTCAAGGCATTCCGGGATATCGAATCGCAGCTGTTTGCGGTCTGATCAATATACCTCAAACAACCCGGCGCCGCCCATGCCACCACCAATACACATGGTGCACACAACGTACTTGGCGCCGCGGCGTTTGCCTTCAATCAAGGCGTGACCGACCATACGCGCACCACTCATGCCGTAGGGGTGGCCGATAGAGATGGCGCCACCGTTCACATTCAGCAGTTCGTCAGGGATGCCGAGTTTGTCACGGCAGTACAGCACCTGAACAGCAAACGCTTCATTGAGTTCCCACAGGCCGATGTCTTCCATTTTCAGGCCAAAACGCTTGAGCAGCACGGGAATTGCAAACACCGGGCCTATGCCCATTTCATCGGGCTCACACCCTGCCACAGCCATGCCGCGGTACGCACCCAGCGGGGTCAAGCCACGTTTTTCAGCCTGTTTGCTTTCCATCAGGATGCTGGCAGATGCGCCATCGGATAACTGGCTGGCGTTACCTGCAGTGATGCAGCCGCCTTCTATGACCGGCTTCAGACTTGAAAGGCCTTCCAATGTGGTTTCTGGCCGGTTGCCTTCATCTTTGGTCAATCGGACAGTTCTGAAGCTGATTTCACCCGTTGCTTTGTCGGCAACACCCATGGAGGATTCCATCGGTGCGATTTCCTGGTCGAACTTGCCAGCTGCTTGTGCGGCTGCGGTGCGTTGCTGGCTTTGAAAACTGTATTCATCCTGGGCTTCGCGACTGATACCGTAGCGCTTGGCGACAATCTCAGCTGTTTGCAGCATGGGCATGTAAGCATGCTGAGACAATGCCAGCACGTTAGCGTCAACGGTGCGGAATTTATTACGGTGATCGTTTTGTACCAGGCTGATAGATTCCAGACCCGCGCCAACCACGATGTCCATGTTGTCCACGATGATCTGTTTGGCAGCAGTGGCAATCGCCATCATGCCTGAGGCGCACTGGCGATCCATGCTCATGCCGGATACGCTGCTGGGCAAGCCGGCCGCAACACCAGCAAGGCGGCCAATGTTGTAGCCCGTGGTACCTTGTTGTACGGCGCAGCCCATCACCACATCATCAATTTCGTGTGGCGCAATGCCGGCACGGTTTACCGCTTCGCGAATGGCGTGGCCACCCAGCGTTGGACCTTCGGTGTTGTTAAAGGCGCCGCGATAGGCTTTACCAATCGGGGTTCGGGCGGTTGCCACAATGACTGCTTCTCTCATGATGGGTCCTTCTAGTCGTTTGACTTTTTGTTGAGACAAAATGGATCAGAATTAGAACAGTTGTTCGTTCTCAAGTGTAGCCGAAGCAGGCACCATTTCCCAAGTGCAAAAATGCATGTGTTTTTAACGTGTTTTTAGGGTCACTTGTCCCAAAACCTGTTTTTCCTGACGTTTGGTACATTGCTGTCCGTATGCGGCTGTGCTAGCGTCATCGGGTCCTTTTTAAAATCAGACTGCCGTCTGGGGTATATGTATGCCTCTGACAAGTGACCTGATTGGGCTCCTTCAGGAAGAATCCGCCCGGGTACCTCAGCACGAAGCTGAATGACCAACAATAACAACGAAAAACACAGCGCATCTGTCCAGGCACATGCGTATTCCGGAGGAAAGTATGAATAAGGTTCCATTCAGGCGTTCGTTCAGCCTGGTATCTCTGCTGTCTACGGCCGCATTGGCGGCAGCACTGTCGGGTCCAGTATCAGCGCAGGCGCCCGACATCAATAGTCGTGTAGGTGATTTTTCGCTGCTGGATCAAAACGGTTATTTCCATCACATGAGCTGGTACGACAATCGCAAAGCGATTGTGTTATTGGTTCAGGCGAATGGCAGCAACACGTTCCGTCAGGCACTGCCAACTTTTTCCGCGTTACACACAACTTATAAAGATAATTTCCAGTTTTTTATGCTGAACCCGCTGGGTGAGTCGCGCGCGTCTGTGATTGATGCAGTGGCGGCTGCCGGTCAGGAAATTCCTGTGCTGATTGACGATGCTCAAGTCATCGCCGAAGCCATGAATGTGCAAACTGCTGGTGAAGCACTGATCTATGATCCGCGCTCATTCCGCCTGGTTTATCGCGGTCCGGTCGCTGGACTGGAAAAAGCACTGGCCGAAATTGATGCCGGCCAAGCCGTCAGCAATCCGGTGATGGCAGCCACGGGTGAAGCCATTCAGTATGTAGCACGCGACGCTAATATGGCGCGCACTGTGTCCTATTCGCAGGAAGTGGCGCCTATTCTGGCTCAGAACTGTGCCAGCTGTCACCGTGATGGTGGTATCGCGCCGTTTGCGCTGGACAGCCATTCCATGGCACAGGGCTGGTCGCCCATGATCCGTGAAGTCTTGATGACCAAACGTATGCCGCCAGGTCAAATCGACCCGCACGTGGGCGACTTTGTGAATAGCTACACCGTCAGCCCGGAAGATCAGCAAACCATTCT
>JAUSPW010000623.1 GCA_030652635.1 Pseudohongiella sp.
AGACCGGCAGCGGGTCGCCGTAGGTGGACATTCTTACGGTGCGTTTATGACCGCGAACCTGCTCGCACACACCGATCTGTTCAAGGCCGGCATCGCGCGCAGTGGTGCTTACAACCGCAGCCTCACGCCGTTTGGGTTTCAGGCTGAGCCGCGCAATATCTGGGAAGCGCCAGACACCTACATCACCATGTCGCCATTTTTCTTTGCCCACCAGATCAAAGCGCCTATCCTGTTTATCCACGGCGAAGCTGACAATAATACCGGTACCTTCCCAATTCAAAGTGAGCGCATGTACCAGGCGGTGCGTGGAGTGGGAGGCCCGACCCGTCTGGTGATGTTACCCCACGAAAGCCATGGCTATCAGGCGCGCGAGTCCTTGATGCACATGCTGTGGGAAACGATCGAGTGGCTGGACAGGTACGTGAAATAGGGCACTGTAACAACAATAAAAACAGAGACACCAACATGTGGCAGCGAGTAAAAAGCAGAAATTCCAGAAATCGCACCAGCGCACGTTTTAGTTTGCTGCTGACCATCAGCCTGTTGATCACACACTCCATGGCCGTTGCCGGCGAGTATGATCTGGTGATCCGTCAGGCGCGGGTGATTGACCCGGAAACCGGTCTGGACGGGATCCGCGATGTAGGCATCTTTGAGGGCCGCATTACCGCCGTTGAAAACCAACTCGGTCAAGTCGATGCCGATACCCAGGTGATTAATGCCAGCGGTCTGGTGCTGGCGCCGGGTTTTATTGATATGCATGTGCACGGCCAGAGTCCGCAAGCGCACGAGTATCAGGTGCGCGATGGCATCACCACCGCGCTGGAGCTGGAGTGGGGATACCCGGAGGTCGGTTCCTTTCTCGCGTCGCGGCAAGGCAAAGCCCGGGTAAATTATGGTGCCAGCGTCTCACATGGCGCCTTACGCGCGCTGGCGTTGTCAGCGTCGGACACTGAGCGCGCCAGCTTACGTCAGCAACTTAACCAGGCGGTCACCGCCAACGAACCGTTAGTGGCGGTGCAACCGCTGGTGGCGCACAGTTTTCAGCAAGCGCTTTCCGATACACAGGAGAATTGGCTTGCCGATGAAATCCGTCGCGAACTGACACAAGGTGGCATCGGCATTGGCATGGCACACTCTTACTACCCGGGTGCCGACCGGCCAGAGATTTACGGCGTCTTTGAGCTGGCAGCGCGTTTGAATGTGCCGCTTTACAGCCACCTGCGCGGACGCGGTCTGGATGCCGTGCAAGAAGTGGTGGCCAACGCATCCGCGACCGGTGCCGCAATCCATATTGTGCATGTCAATTCGACGGCACTGGGTGAATACCAGTCGGTACTATCGTTGATCCGCGGTGCGCAGTTACGCGGAGTTGATGTGACCACCGAGGCCTATCCCTATACGGCGGGCTCTACCACCATACAGGCGGCCATGTTTGATGGTAACTGGCAGGACAGTTATGGCATCTCCTACGACGGATTGCAGTGGCAGGAAACCGGGGAACGACTGAACGCAGAAAGCTTCTCTCGTTACCGTGAACTTGGCGGTGTGGTCATCATCCACATGATGCAGGAGCCGTGGGTGGAAGCCGCCATTGCCAACGACTGGGTGATGATTGCCTCGGATGGCATGCCCTATGCGCCCGGCGCACACCCGCGTACCTCGGGCACCTTTTCGCGCGTGCTGGCGCGATATGTGCGCGAACGGCAACTGCTGGATCTGCCAACGGCGATTCGCAAAATGACCTTGATGCCGGCGCAGCGACTGGAACCCGTTGCCCCGCAGATGGCCAAAAAGGGCCGTGTGCAGGTGTCTGCTGATGCTGATCTGGTCTTGTTTGATCCACAAACCATACTGGATACCGCCGATTTCGACACAGGTCCGCAATTCTCGCAGGGCATTCATTCGGTGATTGTGAACGGCGTGCTGGTGGTCAGCGAGGGTGAAACGGTGCCTGAGGCATTTCCCGGGCAAGCGATTTATGGCTTGCTGCCAACCGATATGACGCATACTCCCTGACACTGACATTTACCACACACGCAAATTCAGGAGGTTAATGTATGTCATTCCACTCAATGACTGACTTATTTATGCAGTTGGGTCTGGCGTCTGATGCTGAATCGATTGCCAGTTTTATCCACAGTCATCAATTACCGGCAGAGGTCCGGCTCTGCGACGCACCATTCTGGACAGAATCACAGCGACAATTTTTGACAGAGCAGTTTAGAGCGGACGCATCGTGGATCATTATTGTGGATCAGTTAAATGAATCCCTGCACGAAGATGCCGTGAAACAACAGTCACTTTGAGCTCAAAAAAAAACAGGGGACAAAGTCCCCTGTTTTTTTGCTCGGCTTAGCGCGAGATCAGTTTGAGCTGACAGCCGTACCTTCTTTGACTTCTTTCCAGTAAACCTGGCCGAAGAACATCTCATCCCAGCTCTGCTGGCCCCAGGGCACAACACGTGCTGGATCAGGGTTGGCTTTGTTCTGCGCGGAGTTGTCAAACGCGCCAGTCACCACAACGCGGGTACCTGCTGGTACAAACTTCGGCTCAGCCAGTTGGTATTCCATCTGCCAGTTGTAGTTGTATTGGGCAACGTTTAACAGACGCTCAACGGTGCCATCCGGGTAATGCGCGTCCCACGTCATACGCTTGCCGCGGAAGTGCATGTGCGGCGTAAAGGCCATGATTTCTGAATCAGTCGGAATGGTCACGAATGCCGTCTGCTCAAAATCCGGGTCGTAGGCAGGAATATCTGTCCATGTATTGGTGAAGATACATGCACAATCACCCAAGCGACGCTCGGTCGGAATTTCATCATCATCGTAGAACCACACACCAATTTCACTGTTGTCCACTGTCTCACGACCTGTGGTGGTGTAGTGCAGGTTCAACGCCAGCATGGTACCTGCGCGCAGGATCCCGCCGGTGTTTGGCTCTTCCACGTGCGGATCAGCACCCGGAATGTAAGGGGTAATGTACGCCTGGTCAGGATCGCTGAAACGGGTAATCAAGCCTTGTGATGGGCGCTTGCCCGGCTCAATAAACGCATTCAATGTATGGTGCAGTACCGTGCGGTCACCAGGGACATACTGGCTGGCACGAACCCAACGGTCACGATCCAGTCCTTCCAACGGCACAACCACATCGATGTACTCCAGCACGCCGGTCGCAGGGATGCTCTGGGGCGGAATCTTGATGATCAGGTCTGGCTCGCCAAACGCCCACTTTTCCTGTGACCAGGTCAGTTCAGCCAAGGGATCTATATCGCCATCTTTTTGCGAACCCGTTGCGATCCACTGCAGCACTTTCTGCTGCTCATCTGGCGACAACGTGTAGTGATTACGGAAGTTACCAATGTGCGGGTCGATCTGCCCGGGTGGCATACGCTTGGTCATCAGCACTTCGCGGATCATGGGAGACCAGCCTTGTGCCATGGCATGGCTGTTCAGGGCAAACGGGGCAATACCACCATCACGGTGGCAAGTTGCACAATTCTCAGCCAACACGGGTGCTACGTCCTTGCTGTAGGACACGCCTTCTTGCAGCAGTTTGTCACGGGCTGGATAGGTGACTGCGGTGCCTTGTGCGGCAACCACGGCATTTGGTACGGCATTACCTGCAGCAACGGCAGCCAGTGCCTGTGCAAACGACTGATCAGCCGGACCACGGTAAAGGACGCGGAATGACTTCGGATCGTACAGGAACGCTTCACCGGTTTTATCGATACCCAGCGCTTCAGAAATGATTTGCGCATCGTCTATCAGAACCGGAATATCAATGCCGAGTCTGTCAGCGTCTGCTTTAACAACCGCGCGCTGCTCGCCCAACGGATTAATCATCATAAAGACGATTTCCTGTGAGGCGTACTGCTCCTTCATTGCATTGAATGACTGAAGTGCACTCTGAGTGGCAGTATCGCCACTGGCCTGAACCAGAAACGCAATCGCTTTGTTATTGTCGTACCAGGCCATGTGATGGAACAGGCCGTCCTGATCCAGCAGCGCAAAATCACCCACGCGATCCTGTGCTACCACACCCTGAGCCGCACTCAGTGAAAATGCCAGAGCGGTTACAGTGGCAAGCACCGTTTTCCTGCCCTTAAACTGCAACCCATTTAACAACTTACGCATAATTACCTCCAGCCTAAAAGCCAGCAACTTATTTTAATTAACAGCCCCAGGGAAATTGCGCGTGATGGACTACGTCAGCGTAACTGAACTCATTCATGGTTTTTCCCGGATGTGTCCCGAGGCTAACACTGAGTCCCATAAAGCGCAATCAGCCGAAAGTCATGCTACGAACGACACTTGTCCGAGCAATACAACACCTGATCCCAATTTTTTGCCCAGGATTTGCGCCAGGTCATCTCGCGCCCACAGGTCTTGCACAGCTTGCTGGGCAGGTAGTGTTTGTTGCCCTTGAAGCCGGTGGTGGTTTGGCCGGGAGTGGCAGGTCCGGCGTCTTTTGAAGATTTTTTGGTCATGAGCGCATCCTATCTGCCAGCAACAAACTGGACAATATCCATCACCAGGGATACGTTAATGGCATCTTCAAATCATTGGTGAAAACATGAACAAACACACCATGTCCGCCGCTTTGGTATGCGCTTTTTTGTCCTCGGGCAGCGTTGCGCAACAACTTGAACAGTATGATTACTGGGCACCGCAGCGCGCCATGGTGCAGCGCG
>JAUSPW010000624.1 GCA_030652635.1 Pseudohongiella sp.
GGCGGGGGTCGGAGGTTCGAATCCTCTCACTCCGACCAGTTTTAAATGCGAAGGCCTATGCTGCGTGGGACGTGCCTGAGGATATTGCCATAGCAACATCGCTTGGAGACGCACCAAGCGCCAGCAATGATTTCATAATCAGGTCGATTGAAACGCTTGGATCACCGGCTTCCATTTTTGCGATACGTGACTGGCTGGAGTGAACCATTTTGGCTAACTCAATCTGACTCAGCTTGTTCTGGAGTCTGCGTTGTCGAAGAGTATTGCTCAACGCAAGTTTCATTTCGATATAGGCAGACTCTTCCGGGCTCAGCCCCAGAAATTCATCAACGTTGCCGACTTTCCAGCCGGCCGCTTCCAGTTTTTTTTGCTTAGTTTTTTGCATCGTCATACATCCTGAATCTGGACTTGCAGACTTCAATTACATGCGGTGGCGTAGCTTCAGTTTTTTTGACGAAGATTTCTGCGATGACAATAGCATCCGTATCTATCCGGTACATTATTCGCCAAATCTTGTCCCTGCCCGTTATGCGCAGTTCATGGCAGTGAGGCCCAACCGACGGCATGGGCCGGGATTGCGGCATTGACAGTTTATGGCCGCGCGGCAGCTGACGCAGCAGATAACCCGCATCCAGTCGGCTGTCTGCCGAAAAAGGAGGCGTTTTAACAATTCCATGTAACCAAACTAGTGGCTTGTCCCTTAAGCTCATATGGCGAATTTATGTCAGAAATGACATGCAAGCAAGAGGAATGCTTGCGCAGACGCAAAAAATACTTTGTCGGGTCTATATCCTCACGGCTGACACTCCGGCCGCCGCCCTTGAGCCTGGGCCGCGTCAAACATGTGGTCTGAGCGATGAATGACACCCCATCCGGGTTGCGCCCCTCAAGCCTTCTTGTTTCTTGCCTCGGCCTGCGCCACAGAATTTTTGACGGCAATGAAGCTGTCTGGTGTCACTGATATGGAATTTATGCCGCATTCAACCAGAAATGCGGCGAATCCGGGATGGTCACTGGGCGCTTGACCACAAAGTCCGATCTTGATGCCGGCCCTGCTGGCGGCGTCGATCACGTGCCTGATCATCCAGCGCACAGCCTCGTCCTGCTCATCGAACAGCTCAGCCAGCGACTCTGCATCACGATCCACGCCCAGCGTGAGCTGGGTCAGGTCATTGGAGCCTATGGAGAACCCGTCAAATCGCTGCGCAAACTGTTCGGCCAGCACAACATTCGACGGCAGTTCACACATCATGTAGATCTGCAGTTCCTCAGCGCCTCTTTCCAGGCCGTTTTGGCGCATGATCTCCAGAACCTTGTCGGCTTCGGCGACAGTGCGGCAGAAGGGGATCATGACCACGACATTGTGGAAACCCATTGTCTCTCGTAGCCAGCGGATGGCCCGACATTCCAGCGCGAAACCGTCCTGGTAGCGCGGCGAGTAATAGCGCGAAGCGCCGCGAAAGCCCAGCATGGGGTTCTCCTCGTCGGGCTCGAACTGCGTGCCGCCGATCAGGTTGGCATACTCATTGGTCTTGAAGTCACTCATCCTCACAATGACCGGTGCCGGGTATAACACAGCCGCTATCCTTCCCAGACCCTGAGCCAATTGCTCCACAAAATAGTCAGTTCTGTCGTCGTATCCGGCGGTCAAGGCATCGATGCGTTGACGTATCGCTGCATCTTCGATCGCCTCGTAATGGACCAGCGCCATGGGGTGAACGCGCACGTGATGATTGATGACAAATTCCATGCGCGCCAGCCCCACGCCATCGGCTGGCAGTTGCCACCAGCGAAGCGCCGACGCGGGATTGGCAAGATTGAGCATGACCTGCGTGCGGGTGCTGGGCAGAGTGGATGGGTCCAGCACTTCATGCGTGAGTTCCACACGGCCGTCGTAAACAAAGCCCTGATCACCTTCTGCACAGGAAACAGTGACATCCTGACCATCGGTCAGCACCTTTGTGGCGTTGCCAGCGCCGACAATGGCAGGCAGTCCGAGTTCGCGACTGACGATTGCTGCGTGTGAGGTGCGACCCCCGCGGTCGGTCACGATGGCCGCAGCGCGCTTCATAATGGGCACCCAATCAGGATCGGTATTGGCGGTCACCAGCACGGCGCCATCGACAAAACTGGCAATATCAGCAGCGCTGTCGAGACGACACACGGGACCCACTGCCGCTCCATCGCCGATACTCAGGCCGGTGACCAGTCTGGGGCCCCTGGCACCCAAGCGAACAGTGCGCATCATGCCGTCCCGACGTTGCGACTGCACCGTTTCCGGTCGCGCCTGAACGATGAACAATTCACCACTTTGGCCATCGAGCGCCCATTCAATGTCCATGGCGCAGCCATAATGGGATTCGATCTCGCAGGCCCAGCGCGCCAGTTGCACTACTGCAACGGCAGACAATACATGCGACTGCTGCTCGGTGGGCGTAGTGTCGACAACACGGGTGGGAACATCTTTGTCACCCGAATAGACCATCTTGACTGCCTTGCCGCCCAGTCGTTTCCCTATAATTGGCAACCGATCCGCATCACACAACAGCGGTTTGAACACCTGGTATTCATCTGGGTCCACGCGGCCCTGCACGACCATCTCGCCCAGCCCCCAAGCCGCAGTAATGACTACCACTGAATCAAAGCCGGTCTCTGTATCGAGGGTAAAAAGGACACCTGCTGCCCCCAGATCAGAGCGCACCATTTGCTGGACGCCAACGGAAAGAGCAACCTTGAGGTGATCGTAGCCACGATTCTCGCGATAGCTGATTGCCCTGTCGGTGAACAAGGAGGCAAAACAACGCTGGCAGGCGTCGAGCAGCGCGGGCTCGCCACGGATATTGAGAAAACTTTCCTGCTGGCCCGCGAAACTGGCGTCAGGCAGATCCTCTGCGGTGGCACTGGAGCGGACGGCGACGTCCAGCTCCTCGCGGCCGGTGGATAGGCAGAGTTCGGTGTAGGCGTGACGGATCGCATCGGCAATCGCATCAGGCCATCGCCCTGCCAGGAAGGCATCTCGCAAGGTGGCGCCGGTCTGTGCCAATGTGGCATGACCGGCGTGGTACTGTGCAAAGGCGTCACGGATTACCTGCTTGAGAGCGTTGGCTTCAACGAATTCCCAGTAGGCGCTTGCCGTGGTCGCAAAGCCAGGCGGCACACGCACCCCCCGCTGCCCCAGATGACGGACCATCTCACCGAGCGAGGAGTTCTTTCCGCCTACACTCGCGACGTCATCACGTCCAATAGCCGTGAATGGAATAGTGTGTGCTGACTGCTTCATGGTGAGCTCCCTGAAAATTGGCGAGGCTGCATCTTTTTGCCGATGGGATACAACACAAGAGTCATAGCCCCAGTGACAGCGCCAGCAGCCCGCCAAGCCCTGTGTAAATCAGCATGATGGGGATAGTGCGCCGAAGCACCGCCCCTTCCTTACCCGCCAGACCGACTGTGGCACTGGCCGCGATAATGTTATGCGGCGCAACGATATTGCCTACCGCCGCCCCGAAGCCCTGAGCGCCCAGCAGCGTGTACGCGGAAAGCCCCAGGCGTTCTGCGCTGGACTGCTGAAACTCGGTAAACAGGATATTGGACGCCGTGGCTGAGCCCGTGATGAAAGAACCCAGTACGCCCACAAAGGGAGCAACCACCGGCCAGGCGCCTCCTGTCGAGGCCGCCGCACTAATCGCAAGCGTCTCAATCATGCCCGCGTGAACCATGATGCGAGACAGCCCCAGCATGACCAGCAGTGCCAGTGACACTGGCGCGAGTCGCTTCAGGGCCCGTCGCATCGCGTTTAACACTTCGTCTGCTACACGTGTGTCCTTCATCAAACCACGCTGACACCAGGCGCTCAGGAAGAAACTCAGGAACAGCAGAGTACCCGGATGATATAACCAGGCCACTTGCCCGCCGAAATTGCTGAAGCGCCACTGCAGTATCAAGCCCGTCAAAGCCGTTTGCAGCGGTTCGACAAGGCGTGTGATCAGAACGAGCAAAACCAGAATCAGATAGGGCGCGGCAGCACTCCACAGATGATTCCGGGGACGAATGTCGCCGCGCACCGGGCGTTGTCGTGTCATCAGCAACAAGGCGATGAAGCCCGTCACACCCAGAATCGCCCCACCCAGCGTCGGCAGTTCCGGCCCCAGCGTAGCCGCGATCAGGTAATAGGGAATTAAAAACAGCAGGCCGGCCGCCAGAGCCCACCACCAGATTCCGCGGCCGAGTTGCTCAGGGAGCGCACGGCAGATCAACCACATCGTTGTACACGCCATGAAAATACCCAAGACGGCGTGATAGCGTGCCACGGAGGCTGAGAGTTCAAACGCGGTGAACGGGCTCGCTGCTGCCAAGGGAATCAGAGGTGTGCCTACGGCGCCAAACGACACGCCTATGCTGTGACCAATCAGCACAATGGTCACCGCTTCAATGCGGCCAAAGCCCATGCTGACCAGAAAGGGGGCTGCCAATGCTGCAGCCGTTCCAAAACCTGCCGCGCCTTCCATGAATAACGCAAAGAACCAGGCGATCAGCATCGCCGTAATGCGAGGATCAGCCGATAGACTCCCGATAGCATCACGTAAACGCTGCAGAGCGCCACTGCTTTGCTGCAGCTCATGAATGCACAGGGCTGGAAAGACTATCCACAAAATTGTGAAAGCTATGAATGCAGCCTCTAGCAATCCGCCGCCTGCAGCGCCTAGGACACCCAGCTCAGGCAGCACTGTGCGGCCATAGCCGAAGACGCTGATGGCAACCAGCAAGCTGAGCGCTAATCCAATACTGCCAGCGCGCGCGGCGGTCCACCGCAGGCTCAGCATCATGATCAGGATGGCCAGAATGGGCAGTGCGGCCAGCAGAGATTGGGTTATCAAGTGACGTTTTCCACACTGACACGGTGCAGTGTGCCTTGGCCGGTGGCATAGGCGTCAATGTTGGCGATTGTCGTGTCAGCAATGGCACGCAAGGCTTCCTCAGTAAAAAATCCCTGATGGCTGGTAATCAATACATTGGGGAACGTCAGCAGTCGCATAAAGACATCGTCTGTAATAATCTCCTGGGACAGATCGTCAAAGAACAGATCACCCTCCTCTTCGTAAACATCCAGCCCCAGGTAACCGATTTTGCGGGACTTCAGGCCACCTATCACCGCGCGGGTATCAACCAGGCGTCCACGGCCGGTGTTGATGAGCATGATGCCCGGCTTCATTTTCTCCAGCGCGGCTTCGTCAATCATATGCTCAGTCGCCGGAATCAGGGGGCAGTGCAGGGAGATAATGTCCGAGACACGATAAACCTCATCGAGCGAGAGGTAATCCACAATACCGTGCAGCGACGTGTCGGGGTAGGGATCAGAGGCCACCACCCGGCACCCTAGCGCATGCATGATGCGCGCAAAGATGGAGCCGATCTTTCCGGTACCAATAACACCCACCGTCTTGCCCTGGAGATCGAAGCCCAGCAGGCCGTCCAGCGAAAAATTCGCCTCGCGTACCCGGTTGTAAGCGCGATGTGTTTTACGGTTGAGCGTGAGAATCAGAGCTAATGCGTGCTCAGCAACCGCGTGCGGCGAATAGGCAGGGACTCTTGCCACCGTGATTTCCAGCTCGGCCGCCTTGCGCAGGTTCACATGATTGAACCCGGCCGAGCGCAGCACGATCAGCTCCGTGCCCTGCGCTTTGAGCAGTTCAAGAACCTGAGCATCGAGTTGATCGTTCACAAACGCGCACACCACCTCAAAGCCGTCGGCCAGCGGCGCGGGATGTGCATTCAGTCTTGGTTCGAAGAATGTGAGCTCATGACCGGACTCCGCATTTGCCTGACAAATGAACTTGCGATCATAAGCTTTGGTACTGAAGACTGCGACTTTCATCAGTGAATCCCTCCGGGGTGTACTGGTTTAAGATCTGTATCATTGAATCCAGAACGGCCCGGTTTCAGTCGTACTGTTTTTTCCAGTTCCATGATGAAAAATAGCATGATGCCGCTGCCTGCCACCAGAAGGAGCTCCACCAGACTTAGTGGCGCGGTGGCAAAGATCATTTGCATAAACGGCGCGTAGATGAATAACAGTTGGGCAAAGACCACCAGACCGAGGGCGATCAGCACGGGTGGCGTGCCTGCAAGCCCTCTCCAGGTCAGCGAGGTACCGTGGACGTAGCGGATGCTGAACAGATAGAACACCTCCATCGCGATCAGACTGTTTACTGCGATCGTTCGGGCGGTCTCCAGATCTTTCCCCATAGAAATAGCAAGGAAGAACTGACCGAAGATGCCGGCAGCAAACAGAGAAGAGACAAACACAACTCGCCACACCAGAAAACCACTCAGCAACGGTTTATTCATCGGCCTTGGCGGTTTAGTCATCAAGTGAGGCTCCGGGGGTTCAAAAGCCAGAGTCATTGCAAGAATGGTGGAGCCAATCATATTGACCCACAAGATCTGTACTGGCGAGATCGGTAGCGTAAGACCGATCAGCAGCGCCAGAATCAGACTGGCGGACTCACCGCCGTTGATCGGTAACATGAAGGAGATCACTTTCGTCAGATTGTCATAGACAGTGCGACCTTCCCGCACCGCAGCGACGATTGAGGCAAAATTGTCGTCGGTTAGCACCAGGTCAGCAGCCTCCCGTGCAGCTTCTGAACCTTTCTTACCCATCGCGATGCCGGCATCTGCGCGCTTGAGAGCAGGCGCGTCGTTCACCCCGTCCCCGGTCATGGCTACTGCCTTCCCATGTGCTTGCAACGCAGTAACCAAGCGCAGCTTATGCTCCGGACTGGTGCGGGCAAAAACGTCGCAGTCGAGCACACTATCTCGCAGTGTATGCTCGTCCATTTTATCCAGGTCGTCACCGGTTAATACCTTATCAGAGTTGTTCAGCCCGATCTGCCGACCGATGGCGGCAGCGGTGCTGGCATGATCGCCGGTGATCATCTTCAC
>JAUSPW010000627.1 GCA_030652635.1 Pseudohongiella sp.
AAACCCAGTCTGCCGCGTGTCCATTGACGGATGCGCCGGGTCCAGTGTCTGCCAAACAATTGCGCGAGCTGAATATTCGTCTGCGCGAGCAGGTGGCGGCGCCTGCAAATCCTGCAGTGCAGCAGCCGGAGTAAATTCACCTCAACCGGCGGCGTCAATGCCGTCGGTTTTTGCACGCGAGGTATTGGGTGACACTGATTCTTGGGATTGATCCTGGCTCTCGTGCAACCGGCTACGGCATCATCGAGTCAGTAGGCAACAAATTAAAGTATATCGATTGTGGTTGTATCCGCCCTACACCGGGTGAGCACCCTCAGCGACTGCGTGATATCTTTTTTGCTCTGACCGGCATCATTAAGCAATATAGTCCCCAGGAATGTGCCATCGAGGAAGTGTTTCTCGGCAAAAGTGTGTCGTCTGCGCTCAAGCTAGGACAGGCGCGTGGTGCGGCGATGGTGGCCTGTCTGCAATTTGATCTGCCCGTGGCAGAATATACGCCACGCACGGTCAAGCAGGCTGTCACAGGCACCGGCGCAGCGGACAAGCTGCAGGTGCAGCACATGATAAAGGTGCTTTTAGGTTTGCAAGGCAAGCTGCAGGCAGATGCTGCTGATGCGTTGGCGATTGCCGTGTGTCACGCCAATAGCAGGCAGAGCATGGAGCGCATCGCCGCTGCGCGTAGTTTTGGTGGGCGGCGCTATAAGACGTAACCGCATGCTGGTTACCAAATTTAATCTTATGCTAGCCTCTGGAGCAAACCTTGATTGGTCGATTGAAGGGAATATTGCTGGAAAAAAAGGCGCCGGACCTGTTGTTGGATGTAAACGGTGTTGGGTACGAATTGCTTGCCCCGATGAGCACTTTTTATCAACTGCCGCCCCTGGGCCAGGGAGTTGTGCTTTTTACCCATCTGGTGGTGCGCGAAGACGCACATCAATTGTTTGCATTCCTTGAAGAACAGGAAAGAGCACTGTTTCGTGCGCTGATCAAGGTGACCGGCATTGGTCCAAAGGTCGCTTTGGCTATTTTGTCCGGTGTGCCTGCAGAAGAGTTTGTGCGTCTGGTGCAGACAAATGACGTTACCGCGCTGACAAAAATCCCGGGCATCGGGAAGAAAACCGCAGAACGTCTGGTGCTTGATATGCGCGATCGGTTGGCAGCCTGGCAATCAGCGCCTTCACCGGGCGTACCAGTCGTGCAGAAATCTGCTGGTAGCCATCACTTGAGCGAAGAT
>JAUSPW010000630.1 GCA_030652635.1 Pseudohongiella sp.
GAAATCCACATCTTGTTGCCAAACACCCGATAGCTGCCATCTGGCTGCGGTTCTGCCCGGGTTTTGATGTCTGCGAGGGATGAGCCTGCCTGCGGTTCGGACAGACACATGGTGCCGAAAAATCGACCATCCATCATGGGCTTGACCCATGTCTCGATTTGCGTAGGCGATCCGTAGGTCATGAGCAGATTGGCGTTTCCGATGGTTAAAAACGGGTATGCAGCAGTTCCCACGTTGGCTGCAAGGAACCAGGCAAAACAGGCCTTTTCTACCAGTGTTGGCAGTTGCATACCCCCCATCTCGTAATCTTGTCCTGCAGCTACAAGGCCTGCTTGTGCAAACAAATCCAAGGCGGCCTTTACCTCTGGAATCATGTGAACCGTTTCACCATCAAACCAGGGTTCATTTGCATCATTTTTTTTGTTATGCGTGGCAAAGTGCTCTGTTGCCAACTGTTCACACAAATCAAGCGTGGCATCAAACGTTTCTCTTGAATGATCTGCATAGCGCGGCATTCCGCACAATTGCTCGGCGTTGAGCCACTCGTACACCATAAAATCAATGTCGCGCCGACTGAGTATCAAGGATTTCATTTGTTTTCCTTCAGACCTTAACGGGCCTTGACTGACACCGTCAGCATGGCAATTGTGTAGCGGATTAACTGTAATCCGTCTGGATAGGTACTTAATGCTGATTTTGGCCCTCGCGTTTGCATGATGACGCCATGTAATGCGCCTTGCATATAAAATGCAGTTTGCAAGGGATCTGGCACCTGCTCAGCACTGACACTGCCGTCACGCAGTCCATTGTCTAGCGCATCGACCATAATTTTGTTTATGCGCTCGCGGCAGAATTCCATGGCTTGCATTTGCCCATCTTCTGTCTCAGGGCTAGGGAACGTCGTGACACTGGTGAGCACATCAAAATAGTGCGGCTCTTCTATCGAAAATGCATGATAAGCATGACCAATCCCTTCGATTTGTTCCAAACCTGTGGGGTTCTGCTGCAAAGCGTGCTCAAAGCGATTCTGAAGCGAGGTCCCTGCTCTCAGCATGATCCCACGCATGATGGCGGCTTTGTCCTTGAAATAGACATACAGCAACGCTCTGCTGAGGTGTGCCTCGCGAGCGATGTCGTCCATTGTGCTTTGCTCGTAATTTTTTTGGAAAAACACCCGTTCAGCAGCATCCAGAATTTCCTCATGGCGCTCGAGTTTTTCCATTTCTCTTCGTTTTTTTAAGGTCATCCGGTTTTCCATGTGCTGTATCTGGCTGTCTGATTGTCCACGATGCAAAGAATTCAGACCAGTACTTAATACATATTGACAATATGTCATTGTCTGACAATATGTCAAAGATCGCGGTGAATTAATTTATTAACGTGTTATCCCGACCTTTAGCGAGCCCATTTTTATGATGATTGCCTTCGAGCGTGTTGCTAACCATCTGCGTGGCAAACTGCTGAAACATTGCTACCTATTGATAATTGCGTTGTCTGCTTGCTCAGGGCCTGGCGAGTTTGACGCAGTTGCCGCGCCTGCTGCCAACCAGGGAATACCGGTGAGGCTGGCAAGTGTCCAGTTACGCAGTGATAACGAGTTGTTGCGCTTTTCCAGCATCTCCAGAGTCAGGCAGCGAGCCTTCTTAACCTTTCAAGTGGGCGGCGTCATACAGAGCCGTACCGTCGAATTGGGTGATCATGTCGCGGCCGGCCAGACCCTGATGACGTTGTATAGTCCTTCACTGCAGCCCGCTGCTGAAGCTGCGCAGTTCAGGCTAGAGCAACTTGAATCCGATAAAATTCAGGCTGACAGAGAATTGGA
>JAUSPW010000636.1 GCA_030652635.1 Pseudohongiella sp.
AGCGCCTGCAGCACCGGCAGTTGAGCAGGCTCGTGAAAGGACTTCTGCAACGCCTGCGGCAGCGCCGTCTGCGAAACCAAAAGTGCCTGCCAAACCTGTTCGTAAAGAAGAGGGTGACGAGAAGGATGACGAGAAAAAGTCAAACTTCCGGAAAAAGGCTGTTGTGCCTAAAAAGGCAGTCAAGCCGCGCATTGATGAATTTGTGCTGGAAGATGGTGAGTTTGATGAAGGCGGACGCGGTCGTCGCGGCGGTCCTCGTAAAAAAGCACGCCTGAAGCAACACGGCTTTGAAAAGCCGACTGAGTTTATTTCGCGAGAAATCATTATTGGCGAAGCCAACGCGGTGGGTGATCTGGCTGCCAAAATGTCGGTCAAGTCCGCCGAATTGATCAAAGCCTTGTTCAAAATGGGCGTCATGGCCACGATTAACCAAGCGCTGGATCAGGATATCGCCACCTTGCTGATCGAAGAATTCGGCAACAAAGCCAAATTTGTCTCCGCTGATGCCATCGAAGATACGCTGTACGAGTCAATTGCGTACGTTGGCGGCAAAGAAGCCGTCAGCCGAGCGCCGGTGGTCACGGTCATGGGTCACGTAGACCATGGTAAAACCTCGCTGCTGGACTACATCCGTAAAGCCTCCGTGGCTGCAGGCGAAGCCGGTGGTATTACCCAACATATCGGTGCTTATCACGTTGAAACTGATCACGGTATGGTCTGCTTCCTCGACACCCCCGGTCACGCAGCATTCAGCGCGATGCGATCACGTGGTGCCAAAGCAACAGACGTAGTCATTCTGGTGGTGGCAGCCGATGACGGCGTCAAACCACAGACTGAAGAAGCCATCAATCATGCACGTGCGGCCGGTGTACCCATGGTGGTTGCAATCACCAAGTGTGACAAACCCAACATCGATCTTGATCGCGTGATGAATGAACTTGCCCAGCGCAATGTGATTTCTGAAGCATGGGGTGGTGATACCCAGTTTGTACAGGTATCTGCTCATGCTGGCACCGGTATCAATGAACTGCTGGAAGCCATTCTCCTGCAATCTGAAATGCTGGAGCTTAAAGCCTTCATCGATGCGCCAGGCAAAGGTGTGGTGATTGAATCGAGACTCGACAAAGGTCGCGGTCCTGTGGCATCCGTTCTTGTACAGAACGGCACCCTGAATGTGGGCGACTATGTGCTGGCTGGACATGAATATGGCCGTGTGCGCGCGCTGATCGATGAAGCAGGCCGTTCGGTCAAGTCCGCTGGCCCTTCAATTCCAGTGGAAGTGCTTGGTTTTAATGGCGTGCCAGAAGCGGGCGATGAGTTTGTTGTGGTCGCCGATGAGAAACAGGCCCGCGAAGTGGCTGATTTCCGTCGCGAGCGTATTAAAGACAAAGCCGCTGCCATGCAGCAGGGCAACAAGATCGAAGCTATGTTTGCCGGTATTGGTAAAGCAGGTAAAGGCATTCTCAACGTCATCATCAAAGCTGACGTGCGCGGCTCCATGGAAGCAATTGTAGGCTCATTGCACAAACTGGGCACCGATGAAGTAGAAGTGAATGTTGTTGCAGCGGGTGTTGGCGGAATCTCTGAAACCGATGCGCATCTGGCAGCAACATCCAAAGCCATGATGATTGGTTTTAACGTGCGAGCAGACAAAACTGCCCGTGAAGTTGTTGAAAACGAAGGTGTCAACCTGCGTTACTACAATGTGATCTACGACGTGATCGATGACGTGAAAGCCATCCTGGGCGGCATGTTGTCACCGGAAATCCGTGAGGAAATTCTGGGTGTGGCTGAAGTGCGAGACGTGTTCAACTCGCCGAAGTTCGGTCAGGTGGCAGGCTGTATGGTTGTTGAAGGTACTGTGTACCGCAGCAGACCGATTCGAGTACTGCGCGACAACGTGGTGATTTACCAAGGTGAGCTGGAATCTCTGCGTCGCTTCAAAGACGATGCCAGCGAAGTGCGAAACGGCATGGAATGTGGTATCGGCGTGAAGAACTATAACGACGTCAAAGTCGGTGACAAGATTGAGGTTTATCAGACCATTTCAGTAGCGCGAACGCTGCAATGAGTAAAACCTCGGCTCCCAAGGTCTCGCCAAGAGTCCAACGTGTGGCAGATCAGATCCAGCGCTTGCTCGCTGATCTGATCCGTCGCGAAATTCGCGATCCCCGCGTAGGCATGGTATCGGTGACGGGTGTCGACGTGAGTCGGGATTTTGCACATGCCAATGTGCACGTCACTATCATGGGGCGTCACGGTGATGACTTTGGTGCTGGTCAGGCGCTGAAAGATATGGGCGAACTTGATCGTAAAGAGATCAAGGATAGCCTCGCTGCCTTAAACAAAGCGGCGGGTTATCTGCGTAGTTTGCTGGGCAAGGAAATGAGTCTGCGCGTGATTCCAGCGCTGCAGTTCCATTACGATGACAGTGTGGCGCGAGGTCGTTACCTGTCTTCGCTGATAGACAAGGCGATTGCCGAAGACAGCACCCACGAACATGTTGATGAGACCGACTCCGATCAGAACCCGGAGCAGAGCCGGGACGGAGACAACTAGTTTGAGTTCAGGCAGAAAACAGAAGGGCCGTCAGATCAACGGTATTCTGTTATTGGA
>JAUSPW010000641.1 GCA_030652635.1 Pseudohongiella sp.
ACGCCCCGCGTTGGACTCTGCCCCTGAAAATCAAACCACTGCCGGCACCTTCGCCTTGCTGCACGGCTTGTTCCACCCAATTCAGTGCCGGTTGTGCGGATCTGGGCGCGGTTGCCGCCATGGGCAGGTACGGTGTCTTGCGACTGACGTCAGCTTTTAATGCGCCCAGTTTAAGTTCGAGATCGATAAACCGGTTCTCGCCCAACTGAATGTGGGTTGCAAACTGGCCGTGCGCAGTGACAATATCCGACTCAGCGACCACGATGCCGCTGACCAGCTTTATGCTGGCATCAGGGCCGGTCTGCATTCTGAAACCAACCCTGCCGTTGACATGTCCGTAGTCCCAGATCTGATCAAAAAGTCTTGGGATATGCATAGACACATCGGAGCTGTCGACTTCCAAAAAGCCTTCACCCAGTCCTGTAGAGGCATCAAACCCGATTTCGGCATAACCACCTACGCCCCAAAAAGACGGAGCACCCCGATACGCACTGAGCGCGCCGTCTTCGATATTGGTCGCCAGATTGGCCTTCGACAATCCCCCTTCGTTGTAGTCAGCTTGCATGGTGAGGTTGAGCAAACGACCACGCGGGTTGAACCCTGTGACTTCGTTGTTCACTCGTTCATCGAGAGGCAAGTTCTGCACAATTCTGGAAACCATGCCCAGCTCAACAGCATCTGCATGCAATTGAAGTCGGGCACCTTGTTGATACGTGAAGGAAATATCTCCGGTCGGCCATTGCAGACCATCCAACTCAAAATACACATCATCCGCATAAACTTGCCAATGATCTGAATCCAGCGTGTGTGACAGGTAAATCCCGGGTACTTTAAGAGTATTCAATTGTAAGGTCTGTTCGACCTGAGCGGATGCCAGCACCATGTCTCCCTGGGCACTGAGCACCAGATTGGTCAGCTGCCCCTGCGAAATGTCTGCCCATACCTGCCCTTGCAGCTCAGCGGACTGCAGATCCAAACCGTCAAGGTTGCTTGCCTCACTGCTGATCATGCTGGAAAGTGGCGGCACAAAAATTCCATAGTCGGCCAGCGGCAGGTTCAGATAGAGCTGGCCTTGCAATTGTGCAAGACTGCTGCCACTCAAGGACGCTGCCAGGTTGAGCGTGTCCTCAGAATCCGCCACATGCGCGCGTGCGCTCAACAGGTGAGAACCGAGTTGACTCTGGAAATCCAGCTGCAACAGATCCAGCCTGCTGCTTACGCCGGCAAGATCCGTAAAATCGAGAGTGGTTTCGCTCAGAGAAAAACGCGACAACCGGGTAAGCAACTGGAAAACCAGCTCCCTATCGGGTGCTTGAGCGCCGCCTTCAAAGCCGGAGAGCTGCCAGGCGCCATTTGTGTGTTGCTGAAAACTTAATACCAGGGAGTCGATGGAGGTGTTGGCTATTACCAGCCGGCGTTGTTGCACACTCTCCTGAATGGCGGGCACCAGGGATACACGCTGCAATGACAAAGCAGCTGGCTCACCAAGACGAACATCCTCCAGAATAAAGCGTGGCGTAAACTGCAACCATTCACCACTGACGCTGCCAATGCTGACCGGCATCCCCATTTCAGCACTGAGTCGTTGCTCGATCCAGTTTTTGTATTGCGCCACCTGCGGCGTCATTTGGCGGCCGATACTGACATACAGCGCAAGGCACACCAGCGATATCATCAGCAGTGTGATCGATGCACGCAGCAGCAGTGCAAACAACGCCCGCAATTTCCGCAGAATCATAAGTGCCTGTTAAAACAGAACAACATCATATTGCTCTTGAGTATACATAGGTTCTACTTGAAACCGGATAGTTTTGCCCGTCAGCACTTCCAGATCCGCCAGAGTGCTTGATTCCTCGTCCAACAGACGGTCTACAACCACCTGCGAGGCCAATACCATCAACTCATCATTTTCATACACACGTGCAACGCGGACGATCTCCCGAAATATTTCATAACAAATTGTTTCTGGCGTTTTTAGACGGGCCCGCCCCTCACACACAGGGCAGGTACTGCACAAAATCTGCCCAAGACTTTCACGGGTGCGCTTGCGGGTCATTTCCACCAGGCCTAACTCGGAAATCGCGGTGACCATGGTACGGGCATGATCTTTTTCAAGCGCTTTAGTCAGGGTACGCAGCACTTGTCGCTGATGTTCCGGATCCTCCATATCAATAAAGTCCAGAATGATAATGCCGCCGAGATTTCGAATGCGCAATTGACGGGCGATCGCAGTGGCCGCTTCCAGATTGGTTTTAAGGACCGTTTCGGCATGACTTTTTGTGCCGAGAAAGGCACCTGTATTCACATCAATAGTGGTCATGGCTTCGGTCTGGTCAATGATCAGATCACCGCCTGACTTCAACTTCACCTGACGTCCCAGCGCTTTGTCGATCTCATCATCAATGCCGTACAGGTCAAATATGGGGCGTTCACCGGCATACAGCTCGAGTCGGTCGCGAAAATCGGGGATAAAGTCCTGGATAAAACTGGAGATTTCTTCGAAGGCTTCTTGCGTATCCACCCGGATTTTTTCAATGCCTGGTGTGATCAGATCCCGCACTGCCCGCAGATACAGAGGCAGATCCCGGTATAACACCCGGATTTCTTTGCTCTTGCCAATTCTGCGTTCCACGGCCGCCCATAACTTGCGTAAAAACCGGATATCTTCAAGTAACTCGGTCTCACTGGCGCCTTCTGCTGCCGTACGGATGATAAATCCGCCGCGGTCCTGCATGGATTCTGCGATCAGGCACTGTTCCAACAAGGTTTGCAAGCGATTGCGCTCCTCCTCATTTTCCAGACGCTGCGAAATACCAATATGCAGATTGCGCGGCAAATACACCAGATGCCGCGAGGGCAGGGTTAAGTGGGTGGTCAGTCGGGCGCCTTTGGAGCCGATGGGATCTTTAGCGACCTGGACAACAATCAGCTGGCCTTCTCGTAATAAGGTTGTGATATCGATCGCTTCTGTTTCACGCACCTCAAGGCCGTCGGCACCAATTGGCGCAATATCAGCGCTGTGCAAAAACGCCGCACGCTCAAGCCCGATATCAACAAAGGCGGCTTCCATGCCTGGCATGACGCGGACAACTTTGCCCAGATAAATGTCGCCGACATAGCCGCTGCGACTGCGCCGTTCCAGATAGATCTCTTGCAACAGGCCGTTCTCGATGAGCGCCAGCCTGGTTTCGCGAGGTGTCACATTGATCAGGATTTCTTCACTCAATCAATCCACTCCTGTCCAATGCGGTTGTTATTCCAAATGACTGCAGTAGTCGGGCTGTTTCAAAAATGGGCAACCCCACCACACCACTGTAACTACCCTGTAAAGACTCAATAAATAAAGCGCCCAGTCCTTGTACCGCATAGGCCCCAGCCTTTCCAGTGGGTTCACCACTGAGCCAGTAACTGCGGATCTCGGCAGATGACAAGGTTTTGAAGTCTACTTTGGTGCGAGACAGCTCAAGAGCTGACTTTTCACCCTGGCATATACAAACGGCTGACATGACCTCGTGCTGACGTCCAGACAACAGGCTCAACATGCGGTGGGCATCCTGCTCATCGCGCGGTTTCCCAAGCACCTGATCATCAATCACTACAATCGTATCGGCACCCAACACCGGACGATCATTGACGCCAGCTTGGTTTTGCGCCACTGCCATGGCCTTGGCTCTGGCCAGTCGACAGACATAGTCCAAGGGCAATTCGCCCGGCAGCACACTCTCATCGATGTCATGAACAAACAGCTCAAAACTGACACCGATTTGTGTCAACAATTCACGTCTGCGAGGAGAGGCCGAAGCGAGGATCAGCGAAGCGGGTGTTACAGTCATGAAGGTCACCTGCAAGGATCAATGCACATCAAAACCACGCCGCAATTGACGGAGCAACAGGAAAAGCCAGGGCCACACAAACGCACTGGATAACGCACCCAGCAGGAATAGCATGCTGCCCTGGGCAGTTTCGCCTGTCATCACTTTGATCCAATAAGTTCCGGTCATTACCAAACCAACCAGCGCCAAAATAATTCCGCTTTGCTGCCAGGACGAAAACAGGCGCACTCGCTGGTGCAGACTCAAGGTAATGTAGGCCAATACTGCAAAGGTGAATGCGTGGATACCAAGCATGGAGCCTTCAAGAATATCGGTAAAAATGCCTGCCATCCATGCCGAGCCAATGCCCACGCGATAAGGCAGGGCCATTACCCAATAGATAAGCACTAACATGACCCATTGTGGCCGATAATGCATGGCCCAGTCTGGAAAAGGCACAATCGCCAGCAGATAGGCCACCAGGAAACTCAACAGGATGACCCAGATTCCGTTTGATTTTGGGGTCATTCAATCACTCCCGGGGCTGTTGGTGGCGACGTTACAGGCTCAGACACCACTTCTTCTGTTATCGCCGCAGCAGGCAACTCCGGAACCACAACAGTATCTACGTCAAACATCATCGGCGGGCCTACAATAGCTTCATCATCTGGCACAACCAGCATGACATGACGGGTCCTGTCCATTTGCGCCAACGGCCGCGCTCTGATCAACGCAAATGGCTGGCCCGGATCATGAACAACACTGGTCACTTCAGCAACCGGATAGTCTTTAGGGAAGCGCTGCCCTAAACCAGAACTGACCAACAGATCGCCCACTACTATATCCGCCGTATCAGGTACAAATTCCAACTCTAATCCCGGCGCATCACCTCGACTGCCGCGCGCAATGGTCCTTTCCCCATTGCGATTAACCTGAACAGGCGTGCCGTGTCGAGAATCCGTAATCAACAGAACCCAGCTGGTAAACGGCAACACTTCGACCACCTGCCCCATCAAACCATGGGCATCCAATAAAGCCTGTCCATCAACAACACCATCGTGCGCGCCGCGGTTAATCAGCACCCGTCGGGAACCTGGGTCATTGGAAACGTTGATAATTTCCGCAGTCATGACACGGCCCTGAACGGCCTGGGATGCTTCCTGTAATTCACGCAGACGACTGTTTTCGCTGGCAAGACCGGCCAGCAGCTGTAATTCACGTTGTGCAAACAGCAACTGCTGTCGAAGCTGCGTGTTCTCTTCTATCAGATCACGCTGCGACACAAAAACATCATCGATCCAGAAAGAGATACGCGTAGGAATATCTGCCAGCCAATACACTGGAGTGGTGAGGTAGGCTACTGAGAATCGCACACGATCCAGATACTCATAACGATTATCTGCATACATAAGCGACAGGGCCAGTGCCAGAAAGGCCACCAGCCGGTATTCGAGCGACACCCCTTTGATGAATAAGGTTTTAATATCAGAACCTCAGGCTATCCGGAATTACTCCAGGGTCAGCGCATCCATCTCGTTAGAATCCATCAACTCCATGGCCTTGCCGCCCCCACGGGCAACACAGGTTAATGGATCATCCGCCACAATGACCGGCAGACCGGTCTCTACAGACAATAGCTTATCCAGATCTTTGAGTAATGCACCACCACCCGTCAACACCATACCACTTTCGGCAATGTCTGAAGCAAGTTCGGGGGGAGATTGTTCCAGCGCACTTTTAACAGCCTGCACAATGGCTGACAAAGGCTCCTGCAGCGCTTCCAATATTTCGTCGCTGTTCAGGGTAAAACTGCGCGGTACGCCTTCGGCCAAATTGCGACCGCGCACATCGATCTCGCGCAAAACACCTTCGGATGGGTAGGCGCAACCAATTTCCTTCTTGATACGTTCTGCGGTGGCATCCCCGATCAGACTGCCATAGTTACGGCGAACGTGCGTAATGATCGCCTCATCAAAACGGTCACCGCCAATACGCACAGATTCCGCGTATACGATGCCGTTCAAGGAGATGATGGCAATTTCTGTTGTGCCACCACCAATATCTACCACCATGGAACCACTGGGTTTTTCAACCGGCAGTCCTGCGCCAATAGCAGCAGCCATCGGCTCTTCGATCAAACGTACTTCGCGTGCACCGGCACTGATCACCGATTCACGAATGGCACGTCGCTCAACCTGAGTTGATTTGCACGGCACACACACCAGTACTCGCGGACTGGGCGGGAAAAAACTGTTTTCGTGCACTTTGCTGATAAAGTGCTGCAACATTTTTTCTGTGACCTGAAAGTCGGCGATTACACCGTCTTTCATGGGCCTGATAGCGGTGATGTTGCCCGGGGTACGACCTAACATGCGTTTGGCATCGGCCCCGACGGCAGTCACTGTTTTTTGTCCGTTATGGCTGCGGATTGCCACCACAGACGGCTCATTCAATACAATTCCAACACCCCTGACATAGATCAGGGTATTGGCCGTGCCCAAATCGATGGCCAGATCGTTTGAGAACATTCCTCTGATTTTTTTGAACATTGAATTCCTGCTACCTTATCAATCGTAAGCGATCCGACCGGCGGATCACCGCGTCCGCCATGAGATGCAGACAAATAATTCTTGTGACAGTTCCCCCCGGCAGATCGGCGGCTGGCAAATATTTTGCTGACGCCTGATATGCCAGAGTTCGACTGGTCGTTCAGTGACTGACTGTATTTTCGCTGATGTGGCAGGGAACGATCGTAAACCTGGAAGGAAACTGTTGCCTCTAACCAGCCATAATCCCGTATAATCATGGCTTTCGCAGCTATTGGATACGCACTCTAACAACGCTTATCTGTTAGGGCAAGCATCAAAAACAATCCGGCACAGAGCCCAATTTGATCTCTGTCAGGGCCGGCATTATTGCATACTCCGGGAGCCCTTGAATGGCTTTAGATAAGAACGATGTGGAAAAAATTGCGCACCTCGCCAGGTTGCAGATTAATGACACTGACATTACAGAAGTTGCTCAGCGCATTTCGAACATTCTTGGAATGATCGACCAGATGCAGTCGGTGGATACCTCTGCTGTGAGCGCGATGGCACATCCATTTGATGCCGGGCAACGGCTGCGGGCTGATCAGGTTACCGAGCGCAATCAGCGTGACTACTATCAGACCATTGCCCCCGCAACCCAGGATGGCCTGTATCTGGTACCACGGGTAATTGAATAAGTTTTGAACATACCATCGATCCTCAACCCGGATCAGGCAAGGAATCAAGCGCATATGTTGAGCAAAACCGTAGCTGAGTTGGCGGGCGCGCTAACTCGGAAAGAGGTCTCTGCCAGGGAGCTGACACAAGCTTATCTGGACCGCATTCATCAGTTGAATCCCGCACTGAATGCCTATGTCACCATTACAGGCGAGCAGGCACTGGCGCAAGCAGACGCCGCCGATGCCCGGCGTGCACAAGGCAATGCGGGTCCGCTTACCGGCATTCCGATTGCGCACAAGGATATATTCTGCACGCGCGGTGTGTTGACTGCGTGTGGCTCACACATGCTGCACAACTTCATTGCGCCATACGATGCCTGTGTTGTTGAGCGTCTTGAGCAAGCCGGTGCCATCATGTTGGGCAAAACCAACATGGATGAATTTGCCATGGGTTCATCCAACGAGACCAGCTGGTTTGGTCCGGTACGCAACCCTTGGGATCAGGCACGAGTTCCTGGCGGGTCCTCAGGCGGCTCAGCAGCCGCAGTTGCTGCCAGCCTGTGCGCGATGGCGACAGGCACGGATACTGGCGGCTCGATTCGGCAACCCGCGTCTTTTTGTGGCCTCACTGGTTTGAAGCCAACCTACGGACGCGTGTCGCGCTGGGGCATGATTGCCTTTGCGTCCAGCCTTGACCAGGCAGGCCCGTTAACACGCAGCGCAGAAGATGCCGCGTTGATGATGAATGCGATTGCAGGCACTGATCTGCGCGATTCAACCTGTCTTGAGCTGCCGTTTGAGGATTTCACGGCACAATTGAATCAACCGTTGAGCGGCTTGCGTATCGGTTTACCGCGCGAGCATTTCACCAAAGATCTTAACCCGGCGGTGCAGGCCATTCTTCAGGAGGCCATTCGCCAGCTGGAACTACTCGGTGCCACATTTAAAGAAGTAACGCTGCCGAATAATTACTTGTCCGTCCCCGCCTACTACGTGATTGCACCGGCTGAAGCCTCAGCCAACCTGTCGCGTTTTGACGGTGTCCGCTTTGGTTATCGCTGTGCAAACCCTGCAAACCTTGACGATCTCTACAAACGCAGCCGCGGCGAAGGTTTTGGAGATGAAGTAAAACGTCGCATCATGGTAGGCACCTACGCCTTGTCTGCGGGCTATTACGATGCCTACTACATCAAGGCACAAAAAATTCGCCGCCTGATCAAGCAGGATTTTGATCTGGCATTTAACGAGGTAGACCTGATCCTTGGACCAACATCGCCACACACCGCCTTTAAATTGGGTGAAAAAGTCAGCGACCCGGTGACTATGTATCTGGAAGACATCTACACCATCGCCGTGAACCTGGCGGGTTTGCCGGGTATGTCATTGCCGGCAGGCATGTTAAACGGTCTGCCAATCGGCATGCAGCTGGTTGGCCCTTCAC